>CAZKVK010000004.1:0-64388 GCA_964556195.1 uncultured Candidatus Poseidoniales archaeon | reverse complement strand
CGCCGTCTTCATCGATATCCTTCTCTGCGGAGTGCAGTAGCATTGCAGCATATACATATTCCATATTTTTCTCACCTATTTTTTTTCAGCCGAAGAGATCGCCGAGTCCACCGAACTCTGCTTCCTCTTCTTCCTCCTCTTCCTCTTCTGCCGAAGCTTCCTCGGCGGATTCTGCTGCATCGGAGGTTGCAGCAGGAGCGCTTACAACGGCGCTAGCAGCAGCACCTAGTGCTGCCGCCAACTCATCGTCAAGCGCAGAGGAATCTAGCTGACCTGCCAAGGCCAGCGCGCGTGCGTTTGCACGCGAAATGAATAGTGGAATCGTGACATCGTTGGAGATGCCCGCTTCCACAGCGACAGATGTTGCCTCTCCACTCGCCTTCGCGAGTAGGGTGGGCATCGTCTGTGAAGAGAACCAGCGAATGTTGCAGGCAAGGTTGAACGCGCCCGAAGTCGCGGTAATAATATCCGAGCGGAATCCATCTGTGTCTAGATCTAGTGAATCGCCTTCGAATAGGAAGCCGTCCTCAATCGCTCCAGTTAGGATGATTCCAATTTCGATTGGATTGATATTCAATTTGGAAAGCATGATTCCGAGATCTGCGGAAATCGATTCACCCTTGTTGACAACAGTAGTAGTCTTCTGAATGGCGACCTTACCCTTGTCAATTTTTGCGGGGATTCCAACAGCGTTGAACTCACCAACGATCGGACCTGGCCCGAATTCGGTTGGTCCCGCCTCGACTACAATGTCCATTGGAGCAACTTCTCCTTCCTTGGCCGCACGACCTTGTTTTGTCTTTTCTAGTTCGGAGTATAGTTGGAAGGCATTCATCGAATTAGTGTGAACGATAGCAGGTTGTACCGCTCCTTCAAGGAGTGATTCTAGGTCTTCGCTCGGTCGACCGGTTTGCTCCCAAGCGAGGCGTATCAAGGTCTTCTTTGCCATTGTTATCGATAGATTACTACGTAAATCATCGCGCATACTTAGCATATTCTTTGCAGGTACTCCGCCAATGTCGACAATCCCAAGAACTCCATCAGAGGTTAGGATCGCAGCAAGTTCTCCAACACGGTCACGCTTCCACGAGGCTACTTTTGGCTCAATCATTCAATCACCTCTACCTTAATCGAGGGACCCATTGAGGTCTTGATGTAGCAAGAACGGATATTTCCAGCACCACGCTCTAGTTTTCCAGTAACACGACTCCAGATTGCCATTGCATTGTTAGTTAAATCGTCGAGACTTTGCTCTCGAGAGCCCATTGGGCTGTGGAATGTCATATTGTCTCTTGAGCGAACAACCGCTGTGTCTTTCAGACCGGCTGCAACCATTGCGGGGTCAAGAGTAGGGGGAACCGGTCGTGGCATCTTACCACGAGGACCGAGAACCACACCTAGGAATCTACCAACAGTTCCCATGTGTGGTATCTCTGCGAGGAAGAAGTCGACGCTATTTGCCAACTTACGAGCCCGTTGACGGTTGCCACCCAGATCCTCGATAGTTGCAGGGTCGATGATATCGATTCCAGCAGCTCTGGCTTTGGTTGCCATTTCGCCACCGGCGAACATGGCTATCTTGACCGGTTTTCCCCGGCCCGCGGGAAGACGAATCTCCTCTTGGATACGGTTTGCTGGATTCTTCAGATCGATGTCCTTCAAGTTAAACGAAAACTCAACGGTCTCGATGAACTTGCGCTCAGGAGCACTGTTCAAGGCTTCTTCAATTGCTGTCTGGATATTTTCTCTCATATTCTTCACCTCTGCGGTCAGCGAGGTTTCCCTCTCCCGCAATTCGTGATTTTTCACTCAAAATGCTCGTCGAATCTCCCTTCTTTCATTGCTTGTAATGCGGCCTTAGGCTCCATGCCTTCGACCTTAATGCGCATTGCTACGCAAGTTCCCATAACCTCACGCGAGCGCGCGTATAATGTTGCACCTGTCAAGCGGCCCTTCTGTTTGTCAGCAACCTGCTTGACTTGGTCCATTGATAGGTTCTCAGTGGATGCGTCCCAACTTCCGTTACACTTCTTCTGACCGAGGGTCTGCAGAATCACGTGAGGTGTCTCGTTACGTGCTGACATGCTCTTTACCCCCTACTGAAGTGCCCCGCCGACCTGCTCTCCCTATTTGAGCGTGGTGACAGACCTCCAATTTCTCCTGATTCTTCTCACTCGACGCGCTGAGTTACTCGAACTTGGTCCGCGCGCACGGTCAGAGCTACTGGTACAGCCGCTTCGAAGAGTTCGACAGTGACTTCTTCCTTTGATTCTGTAACACGGATAACGCGGGCAGCCTGACCCTTGAATGCGCCACCGCTGATTTCGATTATACAACCTTCCTCAATACCAGCGGTTGCCGCCTTAGGCTCAAGGTAGGAAAGTGTGTTTTCGAGAGGTGAAACACCCGGAAGCACCTTTCTGCAATTCTTCAGGCGAGTCGTGGTCATACCAACCATCCCAATCAACTTCTCAACGTGATGAAGTGCGGATGCCTCTACGAAAATGTAGCCACGTACATGGCCCGGAACTAATACCCCAAAGATCTCGTCTTGAATGTCCTTCAGGGAACCTGTACCAGAAAGTCTAGCGCGAATCTCCTTGGCAACATTCTCCTCCTGACCGATACTGGTCTTTAGGATGTAAAGGAAAGTGGCGACGTCACCATACATAGCGTCGATTTGTGGTATTGCAAATCGCTTGGCGCCGGTTCCTTCACTGTGTTCTGATTCGTAGTTTCCAATGTAGGCTGGGTCAACCCAACTGTGATTCTTGTAGATGGTTCGTGGAGTGACCTCATCACTTTCGGCGATGAACAGTAAGGGAGTCACATCATTCAGGCGGTTTCCGAATGCAAGCCCTCTTGCAGGACCTGAGCGAACGTATTGTAGAGCATCAGAAGGAATTCCTGTACACTCGGTAATTCTAGTGGTTACAGCGTCGATATCCTCTGGATCTCCTATTCCGTATACACCATCCCAAGCACCAGGGAAGTCAGCGACCTCATCGGCTCGCTGCATAATCAGAACCTTCTCGCCTTGGCGAATATAGACTACGAATGCATCAGACATGTATCTTACCTCAGGAGCTAGTTAGCCAATCGAAGAACACCGGTAGGGCGTTATCCATCAGCCAAAGCATAAGGAAGCCAATTGCACCAAGAACAAACATTCCTATTCCACAGACGATTACAGTCTGACGGAATTCTTGCTTGGAGGGTTTTCTAGCCATCTTTAGGATACGAGCCATGGAGCCGGTTTGCACTCGGCGGACTCTCTCCTCTATGTCATCCTGCAACCTCTGTGCAGTTTGCTCGATAGCGCCAACATCTGAGTTCTCAATAGCCATGACTCTTCCTCAATTGCGACTCGGCGACCAACCATCCCTCTTTAAGCACGACGGGCGAACCCCAAAGGGTTCGATTTGCGAATATACTTTCAATCGACTATAATCAGTTGACGAATTCTACAGTACTAGTTCGAAAGTTTCGCATCTGTGTATGCAGTGCGGCTCCATGTATTTGATCAGATTTGACTCCGGTAAGTACCAGCAATACTCGAATTTCATCCCCCATCGATTCATCAGTAGTAGCTCCCCAAATAATTCGAGCATACGGATTGATTCTATCTCGAATCAATTGAGCACATTTCTCTGCGTCTCCCAACGATAAAGTTGGACCTCCAACTACGTTGACAAGGGCGCCTCTAGCATCTGAGATATCGATGTCCAACAATGGAGATTCTAGCGCCTCGTCGGTTGCCTTCTCGGCACAATCTTCGCCTCTTGCTTCTCCAAGGCCAATCATTGCAACTCCACCACCATTTTCCATTACAGATCTTAGGTCTTGGAAGTCCAGATTGACGACTCCCTCCTTTGAAATCATCTCAGATACTCCAGCAATCGATCTCATCAACAATTCATCTGCGACTCTGAAAGCCGCGTCCAATGGTAAGTCACGCACTCCTTCGACTTCCAGCAAGCGCTCGTTTGGAAGCACCACAACCGTGTCACAAACTTCGCGCAATCTCTCCAATCCCCACTCGGCATTCTGTCTACGAAGAGCACCTTCGGAGAGGAAGGGGTAGGTCACCACAGCAATCGTTAGAGCCCCTTCTGCTCGGGCCAGACGAGCAATGACGTGAGCCGAACCGGTTCCCGTTCCACCACCCAATCCAGCGGTGATGAAGGCAAGGTCGCAATTTTCGACCTCTTTCTTGAGAGCCTTCTCAGATTCGAATGCGGCTTGCTCCCCTTTCTCGGGGTCGCCACCGGCACCTCGACCTCTGGCGCTTCGACCGATGAGCACCTTGTTGTCGACGCCGACCCTTAGCAGGTGTTGTGCGTCGGTGTTGATTGCCATTCCACGGACATATTCGCCATCGAACAGGCCTTCCATTTCCAGTCTAGCCACGGTGTTTGAACCGCAGCCACCACAACCGAATACACGGATTCGTGGTTGTAGTGATTTCAGTAGCGTTTTCAGTTCAGGATCAGTCTCCGTCACAACCGGCGCAGCCGGTGATTCTTCCCCATCCTGAAGCTCCAATACTCGATCGATAAGGTGCTTCATACGTAACGCTGGCCATCCAAGCAAGGATAATGCTTGCCGTAGCCATTGAGCCCTATGGGCTCATTCTGCAACCCCTAATCAGTTTGCCAAAAGTTGTTTTCGAGTTTCCATGAATCGAACTAGGAAAGTGTATACCCCACCCCAGAATGATACTGCGAGAGCCAGAGTCATACCGTTCAATTCGGCATTCCCTAACAATACCCAGTGTGCATATTCGTGGATTGATAAGATATCGAATCCCGATCCACCTGAGCCGGCCTGCCAAGCAGCCCACAGAAGGCCGGACAGAGTTACCACCAATCGGTCGGCTCGGCTGAAGCCTCCGTAGAGTCTGCCGAGCCCAACAGACTGTGCTTGTGTTCCCATGTATGAACCGAGCAAAGTCAGCAAGGCAGCAGCCCACCCAGCCATCGGGTCAACGACATACGCCGAGTTGTAACCAATGGCGACTACCAAACCAACATCGACCACACGATCGATGGTGTGGTCGAGGAAATCTCCGTAGGGTCCAGCAGTTCCTTGATGTCTGGCTAATGCACCATCGAGCGCATCGAAAATGCCAGCGATTAGGACGAGCGCTACTGCACCAGTAATCATCATCGCTCCTTCACTATTGGATTCAGAGACCGCGATTAGGTAGAATGAGACGATTGAGATAGCCAATGAAGTCCAAGTCAAAACACTAGGGTCAAGGCCGCCCATTCTGACGACTAAAGGTTGAACCATCTTGGTCCAAGTGTCGCGCATTTTTTCGAACATCAGCCCACCCAGTCGATTACTTCCTTAGGGCTAGTCGGTTTGAAGCCATCTGAAATCCAACTGAGAATATTTGCAACAATAACCTCGGATCGAAATTCCGAAGTATCGAACTCAACCCAAGGGGCATCATTCTCCTTCTCATTCCAAGCCCCGCCGAGTAATTCCCACTCTACATTTGCCTCTACCTTAGCCTCCGGATAACCTCGTTCGTTTAGGCGTCCACGAATAATTTCCGGGTTGCATCGAAGGACCACAACCGCATCTACCGGAAGGTTGTGTGATAGATGCCCATCGATAATTTTCGGCTCCAAAGGAGCCGAATGCCATTTCCTATTGATGTATTGTAATAGAATTTCCATATCAACAGGATGAGCCCCATCGGTTGTATCCACTTCTTCCAGAGCGCCGGCTTGCTCAGCCAACTCTTCAATTCTTGAGACACTCAAACCGTGCTTAGCAAGCAAGCCCGCCACGGTCGATTTGCCGGAGCCAGGTGTGCCCGATAGGGCCAGCCTGTAGGTGCCTTCCATGTATTCACGGGTGGGTTATTAACCCAATAACACTCCGCATCGGAGGCGCAACATTGACCCATCGAAAGCTCTGCCGGACCTCTATGAGTGATACTGAGACCGGACATGTAAGCGTGCTTGGAGCATTTTCCCCAGCTGAAAATAAGTTGAACATTCTGCTTCTTGCAATTCCTGCTACTTGCTATTTTGCATATGTTTCCAAAGATGAATCTATGGCGTTCGCCGCATCTCTTGTTGCAATCATGCCTCTTGCCTTTTTGATGGGTAGGGCTACTGAAGAAATTGCACTATACACCTCAGAATCATTAGGTGGCTTACTCAATGCAACGTTTGGTAATGCAGCTGAGATGATTATCGCTTTACTGGCAATATATACAGCATCCCAAGCAGCCTCTGGAAGCCCTACAGAGACACTCATGGTTGGCCTAGTACAGGCCAGCCTAATCGGTAGCATTCTTGGAAATTTGCTCCTCGTCATGGGTCTTGCATTTTTATGGGGCGGAATCAATTACTCTGAGCAAAGATTCTCTGATACTCAGGTAAGTTCCAATGGTTCACTGATGTTGTTAGCTATGATTGTGCTAATAATTCCAACCGTATTCAACTCAACCGTTGGTGGCTCCGAAGGGGAAGAAGGAGTCGAGAAACTAAGTCACATTGCGGCAATTGTTTTGCTTCTGCTCTACGGATTATTCCTTTACTTCCAGTTCAAGTCTCATGTGGATCTATTCGCAACAGATACACATCACCATGAGTCTCCTGAGATGACTAAGCGAGATGCCATCATTCTTCTCGTTGTAGCTACTATCCTAGTGTCTTGGATGGCAGAGGTTCTAGTTCACTCTGTAGAGTATGCAGCCGACGATATGGGGCTACCTCACTTGTTCATCGGAGTTATCTTGCTTCCTTTATTCGGTAACGCGGCCGAGCACTTCACCGCCGTGGTAGTTGCAGGCAAGGACAAGATGGACCTTTCATTTGCTATTTCCATGGGTTCCTCAACACAAATAGCGGTATTTGTTGCTCCAGTAATGATTCTTGTTGCATGGGCAATGAACGTACCACTTACCTTTGAATTTGGAATGCTAGAAACTGTGGCGGCTTTCCTTTCTGTACTGATCGTCAATGTCATTGCAGCTGATGGTAAATCGAATTGGCTTGAAGGTGCACTTCTGCTGGGAACCTATGTTGTTCTTGGTGCCGCCTTCCTAGTTCATCCTTGAATCAAAGAGTTAGGATGGGTATGTATGGATGATAATGAGAAGATGTTGCTGTGGCTGACTGTCATACCATTGATTGTCTTCAGCATTGCGTTCATGGTTGGTAATTTTCTCTATGGATAATTGAAATTCTATTTTACCAAACTGTTCTTCATATTTCGCTGCAATAATCGATTACAGCCTCATTGAGAGATTCCCTAGCATTATGCTCATCCACGGTTAGCGTAGTTCCATCCCGCCTCAGAGCCTCCCCCTCGACGAAGACATCCATCACTTTACCTCCTGAATATAGCAGGTTAGGCAGAAGTCTCCTTCCATCCCTTCCAAGGGGTGCCATCCGAATGTCATTGAGATCCCAAGTAATCCAATCACAGGAACCCTTTGTGGCCAATTTCCAAGTTTCTTCAGGATTAAGAACTCGGGCATTCCAATGGTCATGCTTCTGAACCAAACTAGCAGCTTTTGCTTCAGCTCGCATGTCAAGTGAGTTGTTGCTTGCTGAACCATCAGTTCCCAAGCGAACATCCACCGCTGCATCCTTCATCGCTGGGTAGGACATTGTTCCACCACAAGCCAACTTCTGGTTTGAGGTTGGACAGTGGACTGCGTGCGCTTCATGTCCAGCGAGTATTCTCATCTCCTTCTTCGTCACCCAACCACAGTGAGCACAAACAGTGCCTCCTTCGTCTGCGCTCTGGAAATAGCCTAGAGAGTCGAGGTATTCGATTGGGTACATTCCATGCTCAGCGTGACAGTCTGCTACCTCCTTACGAGTCTCAGAAGTATGGATGTGTATCATTGACCCAGTCTTCTTTGCTAATTCTGAACCCTTGAGTAAAATTTCTTCATCACAAACATAGACGGAATGAGTACCCACTCCATATTCGATTCTCTCTGGTCTTGGCGAGGTGCCAGTAATCAGACTCTCCATATGTCGTAACGCATCTCCTGACCCCGGCTTGAAATTAGGTGTCAAACCATCGGTAATCGGACCACAAAGCGTAGCTCTCACTCCCGTTTCTGCAAGTGTCTCTCCAATGGTTTCAGTATGGAAATACATGTCACAGGCGTAGGTTGTTCCTGTGGCAATCATCTCTGCTGCAGCGGCACGAGTTCCAACCTCAACAAGCTCTTTTGTGAGGTTCTTCTCAACTGGAAATATAGAGGTTTCAAGCCATTCCATCAAAGGCAATCCTTCACCCATTCCACGATTGAGAATCATAGCAAGATGAGTGTGCCAATTTTGGAAAGAACGAGTTATGATTCGCCCAGTTCCATCAATACTTTCGATAACATCCTCATCACCTTTACTGGCCGACCATGAACCATCTTCATGGAGTACGAAATCACCGTGCTGAGGACTACAAACATGGTCCATCAACCAAGCATTGGTGTATCGGCGCGAGCCGATTTTTCCTGAATGCTGACCGCCTGACATAGTTATCCTCAGTCTAAAGCCAAGGGCTGTTTTGTCTCAAGGTTTCCCTTCTGGTGTTAATCCGTTTAGTTAGATCTATTAGGTAGGAATGGGATAAGCTTGGATGCAAGAGCACCAAAATCTCTGGTCTGAATGTAGACCTTTCCCTGACCGTTGAATTTCATTACAAGTCCTTCTCCACCAAGCAAAGCCGATCCCAATCCGCCTACTTTGCCAATGTTGTAATCTACCCCATCTGTGAACGCTACAACGTGGCCTGTATCGATGACTATTTCTTCTCCATTAATCTCGATTTCTTTGAGTGCACCATATGATGTGTAGAATACAGTTCCAGTTCCTTCTGATGCGCTAGCACGAAGGAAGAATACACTCTCTCCCGTGAAGAATCCTTTTGCACCTTGGAACTTTGTGTCAGTCTCGACATTAGCGGTGCTTGCAATGAATGCTCCACCTTGCATAAACAGAGTCTGCCCCGGTGCTATTTCGAATGAAGCGATGTCACCTGGTGCACTAGGCGCGAGAGAAACCCATCCGTCACCGTTCGAAGTGTAGGTGTTGAGGATGAAGGATTCTCCGCCAACCATGCTCTTCATCAATCCCTTGAAGAAGCCACCTGACATTCCGGACTTCATGTCGACATTGGATGACTGGGCAACCATTGCCCCAGGCTCCACTTTCAATTGCTCTCCGTTGGAGAGGCGTACGGTCATCAGTGTGAATGCAGGTGCAAATTCGAACTCGTGTTGCATGAACTAACCGCAAAAACCGTCATTTTTAGAGTCATGGGGGATAGATGCAAACAATTCCAGTCGGAAAATTACCCATTTACCACACATGGCGCGATTAAGGTGCTGACAATATCGCCTTCTTCGTTGGTCAAATATGCTTCAACAATATCTCCTTTGTACATTCGTCCGACTCCAGCGGGGGTTCCAGTCCAGACCAAATCTCCTGGGGAGAGGTCGTACCAATTTGTTAGATGGTCAACTAATTCGTTTACTGAGTGAATCATAAGAGAGGTTGGAGCGTCTTGTTTGGTTTTTCCATTCACTTTCATCGTAACCTGCATGACTTCCCTTTGGTAGGGTGCCCATGTTCCCAAGACGCCACTTCCCCTGAATGCTTTACCTTCTGTCCATGGCCATCGCTTATTCTTCGCAATTGTTTGCCTTGTTCGGTTAGTTGTGTCGCATCCTATGCACATCGCTTCTGGTTGCAAATCATCCCCCAATCTAACGACTAGTTCTGCTTCGTGGTCAATATGATCTTCCTCATTCATCAATTCGATTATATTGTTACCATTTTCATCGGCTTCAACATGGGCGCTTGCGGGCTTTAGAAAGAATCTAGGATATTCTTCAGAGATGTCTCCACCTATCTCTTCTGCGTGCGCAACGTAATTCCTGAAACAGCACCACCCTAGTCCCATGATGTAATCGTGCAGGCGACCAGCCTTGAGCGATACGGTGGGCTAACCTTCATTTTTGTCGCGAGGATTCAAGGGGGTGCGTTGTCCGATTGATTCGATGGCTGATGACCCCTACCGTGTTCTTGGCGTCTCAAAGGACGCCACGGACGCGGAGATAAAGCGGACTTACCGTAAGCTGGCAAGGCAACATCACCCAGATAGAAACCCAGACGACGCTGCCGCGGAAGAGAGATTCAAGGCAATTCAAGCGGCTTACGATCAGATTGGCACAGCCGCTGCTCGAAAGGAGTATGACCAGGAGAGGAGAATAGAGGAGATGTTTGCTCGCGGTGGCAATCCATTTTCTGGATTCGGTGGCGGTGGCGGTGGCTTTCGGAGCGGAGGATTCAGCGGCGGTCAAGGCTTTGATTTTTCAGATATACTAAACCAATTCATGGGAGGGATGAGTGGAGGCGAACCACAATTTCAACAACAAACCAGGCAACAAAGCCGCCCGTCTCAGCCACCCCCTGTACGGCGAGGCCCAGATATCGAGGCCGGAATTGACATTACATTAGAACAGGCTCTCAGTGGCACGAAAATTGAGTTCGGGCATCGTCGATTAAGAATTTGTGAAAACTGTGAAGGAAACTCATTTAACTCACGAAAAACATGTCCAAAATGTTCAGGAAAAGGAGTTGAATCACGATCTTCGACAATCACCGTTAGCGTTCCCTCAGGTGCTCAGCACGGTCAGCAATTGCGCCTGAAAAAAATGGGTCATGAACATCCTCAAGGGGAGGCTGGAGATTTGTTAATCACAATTCGGCTAGACGCCGAAGAAGGACGTCGTTGGGAAGGAGGTAGATTGATTCAAGAAGTCGCAGTTCAGTACTCTACCTTGATGTTAGGAGGTGCAGTTCGAATCCGTACTCCAGCCGGAAAGCGAGTACAAATCGAGGTAGTTGAAGGAACACGTATTGGTGATCGTCGCCGTCTTGCAGGACACGGTCACGACGGCGGTCCTCTAGATATCGAATTCATTCTTGCCGAGCCAGAAAAAGTCAGTAAGCAACAGAAAGAAGCACTTGACCGCTTGAGAGAATCTGGACTTTGATTAAACATCAATTAAAAAATACGTCTTTTGGCCTAGATACATGCGAGAGGTCAGAGATTTTGGAAAAGTCGCCGACTTTCTACTTCCTCGCAGTTTCAAACTTCACGCCGCTGTTTTGGTAATCAGCCTACTAATGGTACCTGGACTGATTGCCAGCCTAACTCCAATCGATGTAAACTCATACGATATGGAATCACCTGAACTAACCGCTAATCAAGTCGTAGCAGATGAATTTGAAGCCGCCGAAAAGACCCACGGATTTGCCGTGTCGGTCAGGGGGAAGGGGGAAATTCTGTCCTCCGAACCAGCTCCCCATTTCACATCTGAAGGAGAGATAGATTACGCCAACTTACCACATCCTTCTGAAAGGGTCGACTACCAAGGAAGAAGTGCTGGTTTGGTTAGCGAGGATATTCCTTTAGGAGGGATCCTCAATCTTACTATACTGAGAGAGATAGAGAACAAAACCGCAATTGCGAGAACACACTACCTCTCCGATTTCACTCGACCATTGGTAACCGAATTGACCGGAACGGGATTCATGGGTCCAATGTCTCTTCCCGATTTACTGCGAGCCTTTATGGCGGGCGAATCGCTACTTACTCAACCGACAATCAATGTTCTTGGTTTTCCTCAACCTGCTAGAACAAATTGGGAAGATTGTGGTGTATTGGAATGTCTAACCTACGACGACCCAAACGTAACTCAAGCCCACATCGATTTGGCGGCTCATCGGATGATTATGTACTCAGATGGGGCAATGCTTCGATGGTTCTCATCGGATAGAGGATTCACCCACGATGAAAATAGCACATTGATGGGTCCGATAGGTGGCACAATTCGTGAAGATGGTACCTTCGATGAAGACGTAACGTGGGGCCCTGGAAGATGGTCAGCATCCACAACTTGGATTCTCATTCAACTGAGTAGAACCGAGTTGGAAGAAAATGGAATCACGTACTTCTGGGCCGATGCCAAAAATGAGCCCGATGGTTATCGATTTGAGGGCCTAGACTTGGTCACAACACCTCCGGAATTTACCATTGAGGATTGCCGTGAGTTGCGCGAAGAAGGAAGGGAATCATGCAGTTTTGAATGGGCAATTATCGACCTAGAAAAACAAATGAGAACTACAGATCAACTCGCCGTGACCTTCTCGATAAATGAGGGTGTAAATGTAGAGTTAAATCGAGAGTTGATAGAATCCAGTTTACTACTAATCGCCATGGCCTTGGCAATCACTATCCTACTATGGTTCAGTCTTCGAAGAGCATCTGACGTAGTCATTGTTGGAGCCACCCTGATTTTTGCGTTACTTTGGATGCAGGGCTCTATCGGATGGATGATGGTTCTTGGTGAAAGATTAGGATTCAAGGTAATCAGTAAGAGCCAATTTTCCAATCTTCTTCCAATATTGGTAATCGCTCTCGGTATCGATGACAGTTTACACGCCTTACACAGATACAAGGAAGAAAGGCGACGGGGCCGAACTGCAGAGCAGTCGGCCCATGCCTCTCTGTCGAGAGTCGGCAGAGCGATTATGCTTACATCATTCACCACTATGTCTGCTTTTGCTGCAAACCTAACTTCTGATATCGCCGCCTTGCGTTCGTTTGGTGTCGAGGCTGCTCTTGGCGTAGCGGCGGCTTTCATCCTAACCGGAATTTGGGCGCCGCTAATCAGAATGGACTGGGACAAGCGCCTAGCGAAGCAAGGGAAGTTACAGGATGAAGAAACCGGTATCGTCCACATGATTAGAGAAGAGCGCCTAGTTTCTATCGCCGATAATTCATCGAAAAACTCCTCACTTCTTCTCATATTAATCCTAATCATTACCGCAATCGCAGTTCCAATGATGCTGAGTCTTGAAGGCGATTTCAAAGTCGAAGATTTCCTCGATGAGGAGTCGGATTTCGCGCAGGCTGTGGAACTGGTCAATACTCGGTTCAGCGATGAAGGAGAGCCTGCGACAGTCATAGTCGAAGGCGATATGCTCGACCCAAGGGTCTACGCCGCGATTCAAGCTACTAGAGACAATATGGCCGAACCGAGCCCAAATGATCCCGGAAAATACACCAAAACCCCACTGGGAACGCCGGAAATGCATGCTGTTGACGAATTGATTTGGGCTGCAAAGGCGAGCATGTTCGCTAACGATACACCCTTTGTCGAGGCAGGTTGGGAGTCTGAGAGTCTAGATTGTGATAGGCTAGGAAATGACCTACCAGATGAGACAGACCGTGATTGTTTGAGATTCATGTATGGATTCGTCTATGTTTACGGAGTTCCGGCAGGAGGATACATTCCAGCCATCCCAGAATCACTAACTGCCCTACACATTGTTCCAACATGCGAGTTAGACCCAGAACTAGTGCATCTCTGTGCCGACGGCAGCATACCTGAGTACAATCGAATGACCCTACGTTGGGGGATTGCGAATCCTGAACAATTCATCGTAGTAGAACAGGTACTCGCTGAGTTAGAATTAGACATGCAACCGTTCCAAGAATTGGCAGCCCAAGACCTTTCAGAAAGGGCGAACATTGACTCGGCTAGTGAGGAATATCCTGTGACCTGGGCGATTGCTACTGGCGACCCAGTGACTCGTTTCGTCGCCGCAAATAGCATGCAGAATCAGCTCCAAGGAACCCTAGTGTTAGGTGTTCTTTTCTGCCTAATCACACTCTGGTGGGGGTTCCGAAAGGTCGAGTATGGGTTTGATGATTATTCGCTTCGAGACCTTGCAGTATCTTTGCCGGTTATTCTTGGAATCACGGGATATGTTTACCTGACAGTTAACGTAAATCTGGCGATTGCCATAGCCATTCTGCTAGTTATTGGCGCTGGATATTGGGGAACTAGGTCACTCTCAACTGCTATCTTCACGACCATCCCGATTGTAATTGTGATAATTTGGCTGTACGCCATAATCGCTACTGCTGGATATGGATTGAACATGGTGACAGTTGCAATTGCAGCGATGAGTTTGGGTGTAGGAATAGACTACGTTATCCATGTTGTTGAGAGGTATCGAGAGGAACGCGCAACCGGTGCTGATGTTGAGACTAGCATCAAGGCGATTGGAGGAGCTGCTGGGCTTGCATTGTTTGGTTCTGCAGTCTCAGATGTGACAGGCTTCCTAATCATCACTCGCTCGGCTATGGGATTCTTTGCTAGCTTCGGATTATTCTGTGCGGCAATGATTGGGCTGTCCTTATTCGCAAGCCTAGTCATTACTCCTGCAATGCTTGGCGCGATGGCACGAACAAGGAGCAACGAGACTCAGCAGGTTGAAGCAGTTGAGGCCTGACGGCTGGCTGAGTAAGATGGATGATTCTGAGTCATTAACCGATCTCGAAAGGGGCAAGGAAGACTGTGTAATGCGGTTTGCTGACGGTCAAGCATTCCGTGTTGATTACCTCGATATCAGGCTGGCTTGTCCTTGCGCCAAGTGTGGTCCTCGACAGGAAAATGAACAACGAATTATCGAGTTCCGTGAGGAGGTCATGAGATTACGATTGGACAAGCCAAAGGCCGAGTTGGTGGGCCGCTATGGCTTACGATTTTCGTGGCCTAGCGGCTGTTCTAGTGGCATCTACTCCTTTCCTCTTCTACGACAGGTTTCAGACAACTCGGGTAAGCCAGAAAGTCGATGACTGAAAGCCTACACCCCACACTTTTTCTTGAAAATAATCTATCGAAGCGCTCAAAGGTAACCCTTGATTCGGCTGGACATCGCAATGTGGGATTCCCTCCCTCGCTGCGGTGGGTGATTCAATGACCCGAGATGAGCCAGAGGCTGATGCGACTCCGCCAGAAGAGGAGGAGTGGCAACTCTACGCCACTGCTGGATATGCTTCGGCAGAAGATCCATGGGATGACCTTGTCGAGATTGAAGATGAAGACCAGGAAGAAGAGGAATGGTTCGATGGTGACGATTTTGAAACCAAGGGTCAAACCCTAGATTGGGACTCTCCACCTTGTCCGGCTCCACATGGTATCGCTCATATGATTAGGCTCGGTACCTGTAACCCCTGCCTGCACCGAGTTGGTGGGCGTCGAACAGATGAGGTTGGAGAGAAGGGGGGTGCCTCTCTTCGAGCTGAAGCCTTCGCTAGAGACAAGGAATTGGAATCATTTGAGGCGCCCGACCTATGTCCACTTTGCGAGAACCTTTTCGAAGATGTCGATAACATCGTTGAGAGGATAGTCGAACAGACCGGTGAATTGGATCATGGTTCTCTGCAGATTGGAGTTCACGTTCCCAAGGATTTGATTCAGGAAGAGGACAGAATTCGTACACGCCATGCAGCGCCTGGTTCTAGACCGCTGAAGGCGGCCTTTTCAGAGGCCGTTCAGAATGGAGTTTCCGCCAGAATGGAGGGTGTTGAATTTGTCAAAGAACGTCCTGATTTGATGATTTTAATCGACTGCTTAACACTCCGAATAGATGTTGACATACGTCCGGTATTCATCTATGGTCGCTACCGAAAATTGGACCGAGGAATACCTCAGACCCGCTGGCCTTGCCGATCCTGTCGCGGCCGCGGAGAGGGCTGTGAAGCATGCGAAGGAACAGGTCTGCAATACCCCGATTCAGTACAAGATCTAATTGGAGGAACATTTCGACTAGTTTTGTCCGCAGAAGACACCTCATTCCATGGAATGGGTCGTGAAGACATCGATGTCCGCTGTCTAGGAAGAGGTCGCCCCTTTGTCCTCGAGGTAAAGCGGCCAAAGGTTCGCCGCACTGATTTAGAGGAAGTAATGCAGGCCGTCAATTCAAACGCCGCAGGAAAAATTGAGATTAGTGATTTGCGTTGGACAAACCGAAGTGAAGTCAGTAGGGTGAAAGAAACCCGAGCAGAGAAGTCCTACACAATTCGTTTCGCGGTTGAAGAGCCGCCAGAGGAATCAACCATCATTGAATCAATTTCCAACCTATCCGGAGTCACTTTGGAACAACAAACTCCGAAGAGAGTTTCCCACCGTAGAGCTGACAGAAACCGAAAGCGCAAGGTTGTCTCAATTGACAATGTTGTAGTCGAAGACAACGAAATCCAATTTTCAGTGCGTTGCGAAGCTGGAACTTATGTCAAGGAACTAGTGCATTCTGACGAAGGTAGAACCGTTCCATCAGTAGCCGGTGTTTTGGAGAGCCCCTGTGAAGTAATTTGGCTGGATGTTGAGGATATTCACGCTGACTGAAGCCCGTAGGGCTCAGATGGGCTTAAGAATGGGTGGTAGGTCGACCGCTCGCACGACCTATGGTCTAGGGGTGAAAATCATGCGCAGAAGTCACGGTACTCGTCAAGGAACTCGCAGTATTCTAAGCCGGTCGAAGACCCAGCGCGGTCGTATCGATATTGCCCGAGTAATGCATCAATACGAGATTGGCGACAGAGTCGCAGTCGTGCTTGATGGCTCCCAGCAAAAGGGTATGCCTCACCGCAGATTCCAAGGCGCAACTGGCGTTATTGAGGCTAAACAAGGCAGAGCATGGGTAGTTGCCCTACACGACAAGAACATGGCAAAGACAGTCGTAGCTCGCCCTGAGCACCTTCGCCCATTGGAGTGATTTACATGAGCAAAAGAGAGTTCGTCGACTTCGCTACCGTACGTGATTTGCTATTGAATACCCGAGAGCGACGCGGAGAGTTGTCCTATGAGCAGAAGGTTGCTTTACAACACGCTGAGTGGGCTGCTAGCGAGAACCGAGGTGGAATCAAGACCAGTCCTGAGGTATTCACTAACCTATTCGAAGATCTCGCAAAGAACGAGAAATTAGGACAGCATCCAGAGGTTTGTGCAAAGATTGCCGAACTGGCTCCAATCAAGGTCGAGGACGTTCGGGTCATCATCGCTTCCAAGAGAATTGCAATGGATACCGGAGAGGTTGAGGAAATCATAACCACTGTGCGACAACACATCCTCTGAATGGAAAAATAGGAAAATTCTGTACCGAAGTCAGCAATTCGCTGAAATTTCGATAATTATGCTACAACGCATCTATTCATGAGGGATAACCGACTTCCGAGGACTGAGGAATATGCAGCCGAATGGCGATATCGATAGCGACGCAGGCGATGGCCCGTTTGCTTCTGAGACCCATATACGAGTCCTCGACGTTATGGAAAGAAGGCCGGTTGGATGGGAAATTCATGCAATTTCAGAACCAGGTCTTCACATTGTTCGTTCAAGATTGAACGATGGCTTCACATCTGAATCCGGTGATCATTTTGCTCTCGATTCGGGTAAGTCAGGTCCATTGTCAACCCTACGCTTCCAAGATTTGTCGGGGGATGCTAATTCAGCCTTGCAAGAAGCAGTTGCAGAATCAATCAAAGTAAACCCGGATCCTCATTTGGGATTCTATAATCGAGCCAACAACATTTCACTCAAGGTTCACGCCTTCCAACTCCTACCCGGCGTTGGAAGTTCAACAGCTAGGTCTTGGGTAGAAATCCGCGGACCAAATGGATGGATAGACTTGGACGAGGTAAGCCAAAAACTCGATATTGACGCAGTCGTCTTGCTAGCAGAGCGCTATGTAAGTGAAATGGAAAATCCGGGGGAGGTTCCATGCCTACTAGAATTACTAGTGAGGGCCGGCGCCTAATCGAGGTGGGCGTATGGACGACCTCGAAGTCAGACTGCTAGTAGAATTACTACGCGACAGAATAACCCCTGATATCTCTCTCGGACAGCATTTTCTGCTCGACGAAGCGGTGATTGCAAGGGCCGTAGAGATTGCCTCCACGACCCAGCCAATAAATCATCAAAGTCACGTATTAGAGATTGGCCCTGGCCCCGGTTCACTGACCTTGCAATTATTGCGAACCGGAGCAAAAGTAACCGCCGTTGAATTAGATCAAGAAGCGGTATCTCACCTGTCTAGGGTTTTCAACGGCGCAGACGGCCAATTGGAAGTAATTCATGGGGATGTGCTAGAAATTGATTGGCCAGAAGGCATCACTCACATCGTTTCGAATCTTCCATATCAGATATCTAGCCCCGTGCTGGATAGAATACAGAAGTATCATTCCAAAAACCAACTACAAGGAATCTCATTGCTTGTTCAGGAAGAATTTGCAGAACGTATGGCGATGAAAAAGGGGTATTCTACCCGTGGTCCTCTCGGTCACTCACTTTGGCTCGACTTCGATGTGGAAATGGATACAAAGGTAGCGCCTCATTCATTCAGTCCATCACCACGTGTGCATTCGCGTCTGACAAATCTAATTCCCGTTACCCGCGAATCAACACAATCGATTGACAACCGTCTATACAGAATGGTGATTACAGAATGTTTTGCAAATCGCCGCCGGAAACTCAGGTCATCTCTGAAGAAACCCCCAAAGCGCCTCAACAGAATCTCTGGTTGGCATCGTTCCCGATGGCAAACAACAATCGAGACAATCCCTAGCGAAACTCTAGACCTTCGACCTGAGAATCTAACCTCGGAAGATTGGGTCTCGTTAATCAACCAAATTAGCCAAGTTTGAGCTGTATTGAGAACCCGAGAACCACGCCTTCAAAGCCCACAGTTGATTCGGCGATAGCAGCGAAGCGTGTGGAGGCCTCGCTGGGAAGGGAGTTGGTTACATGGCCAAGAAGGATACTTATCTCGCGCTATTACGTAGAGGAATTGATGAGAATACCGCCCAACTCCTCGCTGACTCGGGGATAAAAGTCGGTGATTTGAAGAAACTCGATGAAGATAAACTTCGTAATAATTATGGCCTCAAGAAGGAGATTGCAAAATCGGTCCTTGAGGCTGTAAAATCTGGACCTAGAACTGCTGCTAAGCAACGCTACCTAGCGGATGTACTTTCCAAGGACAAGAAAAAGCAGGTCGACAAAATTGAGGAGCAACGCTTCAAGCGCGAGCAGAAGGATATCGTTGCCGAGCTCAACGAAAAGAAAGAGGAATTGCGAGTAGCAAAGGTCGAGGCTTTCCGCTCCAAAAAATTGGTAATGAACCGCCTCGGTAAGACCATCGAACTCATTGTCAAGTTAGAGAATTCCTTCGATGATGAATCTAAGCGCGAGCAGCGCACCAAACTACGCGACCAACTTGAGACTCGTGGCCTAGAAGCTGCTCGAGATCACGAGATGCTCGAATTGGTTGGAACTCCTCAAGACATAGTTGATTTTCGCCGAAAACTCGCCCCTAAACTGTGCATGTATGCCTGCCCAGAATGTGGCGAGGAAATGGACCCTCGAGGAGGCAATGTTATCGAAGACCAAAGCGATTTTTCCTTTGTTTGCTGGGAGTGTGAGGTAGAATTCCACGCCCCAATGGCAAATTTTGTCGATGAGCAACTAAACAATGGCTCTAGAATCAAAATCGACCCAAAGATGAAACCTCGAGAAAAGGTCGTTCGAAAGCCGAAGAAGAAGTCGGCTGATACAATCAAGGATTTGATGATCAAGGACTTGGAAGCAACCGGAGCATCCGCCGAAGAGATGGCAGCAGCGGTTGAGGCCAGCGACTTAACAGGCGGCTTAATGAGCATCGATGAATGGATTGATCAAACCCTTGCCGCTAAGGGCTACATCCAGGCTCAAGAACACCGTGAGGACTTCATCCTCGCTACCGGTGCTGGTGCTACAAAGTTCAACAAATGGATGAAGAAGGCTGGCCTTGTCTTCAACAAACAGACAGGACAGTGGACTCGCTGGGCCAACGATTGAATTCGCCGGTCGATTTGAAGACGAATAATCGAGTCGGAGTGCCGTGGCGATAGTCCGTTTCTTCCGTGGTGCTCTTCTGCTCGGAGTAGCAGAGGCTGAGGAAGACGAACCTTTGGTCGAGGTCGCTCAGAAGGCTGGAGTTGAAATTCCTACGAACTGCACTTCGGGCAACTGCGGGACATGTTTAGTTAGTTTGAAGAGAGGTGAAGTCGACTATCCAGAGCCATTACCCCCAGGTCTTGATGAATTCCTAGTTGAAGATGGAGGTGTCCTGTCATGCTGTATGCAAGCAATCGGAACCTGTGATATCGATGTAATTCCGCCTTTGTGATGTGATTTTATGGATGACCAAGAGTTAATTTTCCTTGTAATCTTCAATTTGGTAGGAGTGGGAATCGCAGTTTGGTTTCTATACACGCGCCTTCGCGCAAAACTAGCAGAGGTAGAGGAGCGGAAGGCACGAAGATGGAAGCGTGATACCAATAAGGAGAGTGAAGAATGATGGATACAATCAACTTGAAAGAAAAATTAGGCAAATTTTCCGACCATTGGTCGCCAAAGGTTATCGCCGAATTAAATGATTATCAATTTAAATTAGTAAAAATCCAGGGTGAATTCGTTTGGCATAATCATCCAGATACTGACGAGGTATTCTTCGTCATCGAAGGTAGCATGAAAATAGAATTCGAAGATGAAACGGTCGAACTAAACGAGGGTGAGATGTTAGTCGTACCCAAAGGTGTCGAACACAAACCGTATGCTGAATCTGAATGCAAAGTCATGCTAGTTGAGCCACGCGGCGTAGTCAATACCGGTAAGGCCGATAGCGAGCTCACAGCAGACAATGATATCTGGATTTGAAATCCTATTCATTGATTGCAGCAGTCCACCTGTCTGCTTGCGGCACACCTACAATCTCGATGTGACAAGCCAATACACCCTTTTGTTGATTAATTTCGGAGCGAAGTTCCATCAGGTCGTTGATACAACATGGACAATGTGCTCTAGTTGGCTGAATCCAAAGTTGGACAATTCCAGCGTCATCAACTTCGACCCCTTTCAACACCGAATAATCAGTTATCTCTAGACCATGGGGCTCTTTTCTACCACGTAGTAATCTTGCAAGTCGCTTCTGAGCAGTCGCTTTAGTGCGGGACACGATTATTCCTCCCATTCCGTGAGAAGACCCCATGAATCACCCATTGTCAGGCATTCCATTCCATCTGAAGTTCGGGTATAGGTGTCCTCGGTACCTATGGCGCCCGATTCATAGATTACCTTGGGTTCAACCGCCATAGTTCCACCAACCGGAAGTTCTCTGTCAAAGCGGTCGGCGATAACGGGAGTCTCATCGAGTTCTAATCCTACAGAATGGCCAAGGAATACTGCTTGTTCGGGAGGCATTCCCATCAGATTTTCGGAGTATCCCATTTCATTAGCCATGCCACTACCAATTCTCCATGCCTCCGAACAATCGTCTCCTCTTCCAAGGCTTGCAACAACCGAGTCTCGAATTTCCGCCATGTCTTCTAATCTTCCGACCGATTCCTCGTCGAGCCGACCAGCGCAGAACATTCGTGTACAATCTGAGACATATCCGCGGTGTAGGTGAACGATATCGACGATTACAGGCTCACCGGCTACGACTTTCGCGTGGCCGGCACCTAGTGAAGAGATCGGACTTGCCCCAAGCCCACCAATAGCCGAATCGAAGTATGATGGAACTGCTCCCGATCTTCCTGCAGCGATTACAACTCGGTCGCAATCCATAGGCCATCTTCTCATCCGAATGCGACCTCCAAATCCTGCTCCTCGACTCACTTCATCAGCAGCCGCAGCCATCTCTAGTTCGCTACGGCCTTCCCCTCCAATCTCTCGAACCGCTTCGAACATCTCTCGATTAATTATGCCACTCTCTCGCAACATCTCAAGCTCCCAAGCAGATTTTGTTTCACGTAAACCGTACATCAGGTAGGTTGAGTCCAGCATTTTACCGAGCCCAGATAATTTTCGTGAGAAGTATTGCCACCTGTCATGTGGCATTTTCCCAGCTAACATTGCGGGGGCGGAGGTTGCGCCAAGTGAACGCAATGCATCGGTCATTTGCCTCATTCTTGGTTGAGCAATGATTGGGTCCGGTGCATTATCTCCTCCAGATTCATGTAGGGCTCTTTGCAGTGATTTACGCACCCAATGTCTATTCTGTACATCAGAACCCTCGGCACCGATGAGTATCATTCCATTTTGTCGACCCCCAGTCAACCAATAGAGTTCAACAGGGTCATCGATTAGGGCAGACTCTATTCCTGCTTCTGCAAGTGCTGATGATAAACGACTGCGACGCTCTTCTAGCTCAGTAACCGGCACTCTCCAGTCTTCCCCATCGGGGCCGGTAAGTCGCTTCGCATCCCACGCCATCAACTCGCCACTACGGCAAAGACACAAAGGCATTGGGGGTGAGTTCTGACCCGTCCTATATCCATCATTATCAAAAGACGCCTGCCGGTGGCTCCCATCGTGAAAGACGTTCTATCTTTGGACGACATTCACCTCAGCGGTAAGCGTGTGCTCTATCGCGTCGACATCAATTCACCCCTTCATCCAGAGACTGGTGCTTTCCTCGATGATGGAAGACTTAGGGCGATTCTACCTACTCTAACTGACCTATCAGAAGCGAAGGTTGTGATTCTTGGCCATCAATCAAGGCCTGGTAAAGATGATTTCACCGATCTTTCTGGTCATGCGGAAAGACTTGGAAGAATTATTGGCCGACCTATTCGTTTTATTCCCGACGTCTGCGGTGAAGAAGCGATAGAAGCAATTCGAAGTATGAAAAATGGGGAGATTCTCTGCTTGGACAATGTGAGAATGCATAATGAGGAAATTTCTCTCAAGAAGGCAGAATTGGATGAGTTACGATTATCTCAAATCGTCATGAATTTAGCTCCCGAATTTGATGCCTACGTTACTGATGCATTCGCCGCAGCACATCGAAATTCTCCAACTTTGACGGGCTTTGCCCATGATTTGCCCTGCATTGCAGGCCGCCTGATGAAACGAGAGATTAGCGCCCTACAAACCGCTGTCACCAATCCGCCTCGACCATACATTGCAATCCTCGGCGGTGCTAAGGCGGACGATTCATTCAGAGTTGCTCAGAATCTAATCAACCGAGGTGTAGTCGATACAATTGCCTTTGTCGGTGTGGTTGGAAATATGGTTCTCTGGGTTCAAGGCATTGACATTGGAGAAGGGAATATGGAATTCATCAGAGGCACCCTAGGAGACGATTTTGATATCGCTTGGGAGATGGCCAGTAATCTAGTTGAGAATCATTCAAATCTACTACTTGTTCCTAACGACGTTGCGGTAGAAATTGACGAAGAACGAGTTGGGTTAAGCATCGATGAGCTACCAGTCCCACATCCAATTTACGATATTGGTGTCGAGACCTTGATGCATTTACGGCCTATATTGATGCAAGCGGGTTGCATTCTATGGAATGGGCCAGCTAGCTATTTTGAGAAGCCCGCCTTCGCATTTGGAACTATTGAGATTCTCAACATGTGTACTGAAACCGCGGCGATGACAATTGTAGGCGGTGGTCACACCAGTGCCTTAGTCAACTCCCGAGGAGTTGCCGACAAAGTATCACACAATAGCACAGGTGGAGGGGCCTGTTTGCAGATGCTTTGCGGGGATCGAATGCCGGTTATCGAAGCACTGCAACATTCTGCCGAAAAGTTTCGTTAGAGAAATGACGCCAAAACCCTAATTCGTCTACAGTGATTAGGGTTAGATATGGAAGAAGAACCAAACTCCGGCACTCTAGAAGGCTCAACAGAACCAACGATGATAGATACAGGTACAGTCTTTGTCGACACAGGTCCTAATTTTCCGGTTCAAAAGAACGCTGCTGCAAAGGTAATCGGAATACTGGTGATTATCTGGGGAGCGTTCAATTTACTTGGGTCACCACTAGCCCTGTTGTCGAATTTTGGAGCGACGGATTTTGAAGGAAATCCCATAAGTTATCCAACAGAATATTTTGTAGTGACCATACTATCTTCGGTCATCGCTGGAGCTATTGCTATCTTCGGTGGATACCAAATGACTCAATACAAGAAAATGGGAGTTTGGATAATATTCGGCTCATTTGCGATTGCGTGGATTGGCGGTATTATTTCTGGTACAATTGCGGGAGATGCTATGGATACTGCAGGTACAGGTTTTGGCGCCGCATTTGGCGTAGGATCTGGAATTTGCAACCTTTTCTGCTTTGCGATTTGCGGAGTAATCGTGGCAATCCCGCTGATGTTAGCCGATGGCGCAATGGAGTAATCATCTAAGTTTACTCAAATCCAGCATATGCCCAATTCGAGAATTTACATCCTCGATGATTGCTGCCAATGCTGAAGCGTCTCGACCTTCTGCTCGCATAACCAAAATAGGCTCTGTATTCGAGGGCCTGCAAAGATACCAACCGTCTGGATAGCGAACTCTGATTCCATCCACCGTCGATTTTTCCATATCTGCAAAAGCACCTTCGACAGCGGCCATGGTTTCATCTCTTTCCCTAACTAGGGGAATTTTTGTCTCATCTGTTGAAGGGTAATCAGGGAGGTTAGCGAATCTCTGAGAGAAACTTACTCCGCCATTATTTGGTGCTGGGTCGCGCCCAACTATTTCCAACAAACGAGCAGCATTGTATAGTGAGCAATCGAATCCAGGCCATCTATCATGCAGGAAGAAGTGACCCGACATTTCCCCAGCCATCACCGCTTCTGGATTACTTCGCAATTCTCTCTTCATGAATGAGTGTCCGGTACGCACCATCTTTGGCACTCCACCACTGGCAAGTATTGCTTCTTCTAGTGCCATACTGCACTTTACATCGAAGAAAACGGTACGCTCCGCCTCTGTTCCATCGCGACGGTCAACCAAAACATCTGCCGCAATTACCGCCATTAATCGATCAGGATGTATGAATCGACCTTGCTCATCAACCACCCCTATTCTGTCGCCATCTCCATCCATACCGATTCCAAATTCACAATTATTCTCGGCAACGGCCGAGGATAAATCAGCCATATTCTTCTGACGTGTTGGGTCTGGAGGATGGTTAGGGAAGGTATTGTCCCATTCACAATGAATTGGTACTAGGGCAACTCCAAGTCGTTGCATTAGGGATACTGTCAATGGACCTGGAACAGCGTTACCACAATCGATTGCGATTCGGATTGGACGTTGAGGCATTCCTGCATTTTCTGCGATGATCTGCAATACTTGTTCCTCAAACTCTGGCATCGCCGTAATAGTTCCAGACCCACGACGGAAATCGCCTGAATCGAAAGTAGCCTTCAGCTCCTGCAATTCTTTTCCAGCCATAGGCAAAGTGCCACGACAAATTTTGAATCCGTTATACTCGGGAGGATTGTGGCTAGCAGTAATTGCCACTGCTGCATCTACTGACAAGTCCACAGTGGCCCGATATAACACTCCTGTTGTAGTAATTCCAAGGTCGATAACATCGGCCCCTGCTCCGGTAATTCCTTGCAAAAAAGCCTCATGTAATTCGGGGCCTGATTCACGAATATCTCGAGCCACTGCAACAGATTTAGCATCGAGATGAGTGACTAATGCAGCCCCCAACCTGTGGGCAAACTCGGCATCTAATTGGCTACCGGCAAGCCCACGAATATCGTAGGCCTTGAAGACACTCATGGCTTAGACGAAGCCCTTTGCCTTCATCATCCCATCGTGGCTAGGGCAACTGAATAATCGAATGTTGAAGGCTCAGTTTGATCCCGAACCACGTACAGCCCGAGCAACAACCTCCACCTTCGCCCCTGCTGGTAATTCCTTCACACCATAAGCGGCACGGGCAGGAAGAACAGTACCTTCCAACCAAGCCGCGTAGACTTCGTTAAATTCGCCGAATTCAACCATATCTTCTAGCAGCACCATGACCATAACTAAATCTGCTTTATCTGCTCCTGCCTCGCCAAGCAGTGCCTCGATTTTTGATAGGGCACTAGTGGCTTGTTCAGCCATAGAATCGCCACCGTCAATTCCAATTTGACCAGCGACCCAAATATCGTCTCCAACAACCATACATGGGTTGTATGGAAACATAGGTTTTACGCCTGCATAGATTGGTTGCTTCTCACTCATGCACAAACCAGTCAAACTCGGATGATAGGGTTATTGCCTCATCATTCCCTTAGTAAATCAACGATATCCAAGTGATCGGCGGCGACAGTCTCTTTGGTCAGTTCATCGATTGGCACCCAAGCAGCAGATACTGCGTCATCAGCCCCTTTCGGTTCTGTATCTAGGTCTGGATCTACGAGATAGAAAAGACCTACACAGTGTTTTCGAGGATCTCTACCAGGCGCACCTAGAATATGCAACACTCTTGGGTTTTGACCTTCTACACCGGTTTCTTCGTGTAATTCACGCAGAACTGCATCTTCTGGATTTTCCCCATAATCGACAAAACCTCCTGGAAATGCCCACATTCCTTGCCATACGGCGGGATCTGGACCACGTTCTATCATTAGTAATTCGAGCCCATTTCCGGTTTCCCGTGTCGCTACAGCGTCAACGGTAACCGACGGGCTATGATATCCATCTCTACCACATGTAGGACAACGCTTGGGGTTCGGTTCAGCTCCCATAGCGCCTCTTCCTCATTTGGTAATCTTCAATCGCCTCGTATAGATCTCTTCGACCGAATGATGGCCAATGTACATCGGAGAAGTAGAGTTCTGAGTAAGCAATCTGCCACAAAAGGAAATTCGAAACCCTTTCCTCACCCGAGGTTCTGATTACTAAATCTGGATCGGGTAAATCCGCAGTATAGAGTCGATTAGAGATTGTTGATGGGTCGATTGAATCGAGTTCAATCGTCCCCGAAGCGTGTGCCTCGGCAATTTCCTTTACTGCATCAACAATTTCCTCTCTGCCACCATATGCAAGACAGACTGTAAATAGGAAATCATTGTACTGCGAGGTTGCATCTTCTGCTTTTTTGATTGCATCTCGAACCCTATCTGGGAGTAGTTCTTTGCGTCCTACTACCTGAACTCGAACATTGTTATCATGAATCAATGGGTCCTCAGAAATTTCTTCGAGGCCCGAAATATACAGATCGAATAGAGTCTCGAGTTCTGCATCGTCGCGAGAAGATAGGTTTTCGGTCGATAATGCATAGACAGTTAGGTAAGGAATTTCTAGGTCGAGAACCCAACGCATAACTTCCTTCAATTTCTGTTTTCCAGCAGAGTGTCCTGCTTCGGTTTGTAGCGAACGATTCCAAGCAAATCTACGATTACCATCCATAATCATTGAGATGTGCTTCGGCATCATTTCAGGGCCTGAGGAAATAACTCTCTCACGAAGCCGATTCCTTCTGATTCTGTCAGTACGAGAGATGAAACTCCATGCTAGCCGCGAATTCGCAACCCATCTAGCTGGAGTGGCAATAAGTCGCCACCGCAGTAGCCAATGAGCAAGAGCGTCAATTCTACGCCCTAACGCACTGCGGGTTCTTCCCATGCCTAAACCAAATGTCTACTGCGCTAAAGGTCGTCGGCGGCAACGGTTCGCATTTAGTTCAGAAAAATCATTCAAAAACAAGGTCTGCTGAGTCTCCGACCCTGTCCAAGAGACCCCTCTCGGGATTTACTATGATTACTTGTCCTGCATAATCCCAAACAGGGATATCGTGAACGCTATTTCCTGCGTATCCAAATCCTTTCTCCCCATATCTCGCAATCAACGCCTCTGCCTTCTTGTAATCCCTTAGGTTGATGTTTCCATCCGAGCCCATTACATCGTCAAACAGACCAACATGTGCTGCGATTATCTCGGCGACTAAACGGTCTGATGCAGTGGCTAAGATGAGTTTTCGACCTCTTGCACTTTCGCCGGTTAACCAGTCAACAAATGCTTCGTGGTACTGCAATTCAGCGGGGTCAAACTTGAGTTGTCGAGCAAGATTCTTCTTCCATTTTGCTCTTTTTCCAGTCAATTCTAGAAAAATCGTCGAGAAAATTGTCCAAGGTTTGCGAAGAAACACACGCTTAGCGCTCATCACACTCATGTCGGTGAGAATAAGGGTGCCATCCATATCGACGGCCAACGGCATCTCAACCGGTGCCTCCATCATAGTCAATCGTCTAACCAACCCCGATTCAAGCCTTTGGAATGTACAGAAGTCCCCCAACCGATTCCATCAAGCCCTCATTGTCCTTCGCCCGGTCGTGTCGCAGTCTGATTCACCCTTCAACAGCGCATGGCGTCCAGCCGCAATGGTTGAGGTCGACTGTGATAGAGAGCCTCCTCTAGGTTTTACACCCCACTTGATGAGAGGAATGAGATTCAGGTTAAACTTGCTTGAGCCAGAAGAATCGTTTGCTAGCGTTGAGGGTTGGAATACTGCAACTGAAGGGCTGGAAGCCTGGGGGGAAGTTCCAGATGAAGTAAGCAGTATACGAGTAGAGGTTACAGATAGAGGGCCAGTCTACTGGATAGAAGCAGTGAATGGTAGTTGGATAGCCGAGGTACAACCATGGGGTGGTCCAAACCTTAGACCACGCTCACGTATTGCCCCTGAAGGCTCGAAAGTACCTTGTGGAGGGTTTCATCATGATGATGTGGATTTAATTCTCCTACGTAGGGATGATGAGGTAAGTATCGATGCAAAGTCAGTTCTTAGGGATCATCTTCAGCGTAATGACTTGAAGTCAGCTAAGACACTCATATATCGTTGTGGGGCCAAACTAGGAGATTACCACACAGCCGCCGAAGAGGAATGGACAAATCCCCCGGATCAGAAGCGATGGAATGAGAGATTTGGAGAAATCGAACAGCGACTGAAAGCCGCTGCTCTTTGGCGAGCGCCATTTACTCGTGGTGCTCCAGCGACTCTCAGTCTCGGAGATGTTCGTTTCAGAATGTTCTCCGAAGATGAGACTGGAAAGATGACAATCAGATTAGGGCCTTCTAGGCTTTCCCATGGTTTAATCGAAACAAATCTTGATCTTCCAGCAATTCGTGATTTGGCAAGCCTATTGCACGACTTATCTCGCCTGCATTGGAATTCAGATACCGAGTTAGAACTAAGCCAATTAAGGTCCGCTTTGATTCATGGGTGGTCGTCTACAGCACCACAAAAATGGTGTAGTAAGAGGTCCCTTAGTGCCCACACCGGTGGAGTGGTAATTTGGGAATATGAACAAGCATTGCTTGATGTAGTTGAGGCAGTATCTCATCAATCGGGTAGGCCAGAACCCGCAGTCAGTATTATTGAAAAAGTTCCTCTGTTACAAAAGTCACTTTTCAATTCTAGAATAATCTCCGCCGGTTCCACAATGTCTGGTATTTTGGGAGTAATAGGTTTGGGTAATTGGATTAAACTTACAATGGAGGGAGATGTATTATTTCCATCCATTCCAATAATCATGATCGCTTCCGCGATATTCCTCCGTTATCGATATCACTCAGCAGCACCACCTGCTGAAGAGCCAATTCATTGATCACTCTATTCGGCTGATTTTGCCATTGACAAATTCGTAGTTCATTGGGATTCCAGTTGGGATCTCAAGGATGGTAATATCTTCAGGTGAAATACCTTCGATATGCATTACGATTGAACGTAATGAATTACCATGAGCGGCTACTAGGACATTCATTCCAGAATCAAGATCAGGGATGATTTCCTCGACAAAATATGGAATTGTCCTCTCAGCGGTCATTTCCAAAGATTCACCACCGGGTGGAGGTACGTCAAAAGAACGCCTCCAGATATGAACCTGTTCAGCTCCGTGAATTTCCGCTGTCTCGGCCTTATTGAGCCCTTGCAAGTCACCATAATGTCTCTCATTGAGTCGCTCATCCTCTTTGGTAGGAATTTCTCCTGACACTCGGTTCTTGCTCATTACAATCTCAGCGGTCCGCTGAGCTCGAATCAATAAGCTCGTGTGAACTATGTCAAACCGCACATCGGCCAATTGTTCTCCAGCGGTCGCGGCCTCAATCTCTCCTTTTTCTGAGAGTTCAACATCTGTCCAACCAGTGAACCGATTGGCAGCATTCCATACCGATTGGCCGTGCCTAATTAGTACAAGTATTGTCATGAAGTGTGCCTCTCAATCTCAGCGACGTAGGCGCGGTTCATGGAATGTTAGGCTACAATCTGCTGCGATTTCCTTGGCAAGCAGTAGTATGTACTCGGTCATTTCACGTTGGGACGAAGCAGATTGTACGGAATAGAAGTTGCAAGATACGGTTACCATTGAAGGTCCGAATGCGTTTACCTTCACCCAAGAATCATCGTCTTTTACTGCCCTAGGGTCATCCTTTACTTTAGCCAATAAGTTCTCGCAGAAGGTCCTCAGGGCAGTAGGATCTGAGTCTGCTTCAAACTCGAAGCTGGGTTGAATTCTTCGAAATCTTCGCTGACTAAAATTCTCAACTGGTGAATTTACCAAATTTGAATTTGGAACGGTAATTAATGTGTCAGCCGAGGATCTTATCAGGGTAGTTCGTAGACCAATCTGCACCACCTCACCCTCAATGTCGTCAACTAGAATCCAATCTCCAACGTTGAATGGTTGATCGATGATTATCGAAATAGCACCGAAGATGTTTGCAACACTGTCTCTAGCAGCCAATGCTAGTGCAAGACCGGTGATACCCAAACCGGCAATTAGCCCATTCAGATTCAGTCCGAATAGTCCTGCAACAACGAATGCGGCTAGAAGTGCAACTACGAGGTGCCCAACCGATTCAGCGACGCTTGCAAGTGAGCGTCTGCTAGCCGCGTTCTCTTCTCCTTCAATGACAATGAAAGCATCGAGATAGTCGACTAGGCGGTATGCTGCAAGCAACATCCCAAGCAAGAACAAGGTGAAGGACCACTCAATGACATTCTCAGCGATGGAAGCATCCCATATCGGCTCGCAGTTATTCTGTAACCAAGACATCACTTCGGAGAAGATTAGGAATCCCATCATCCAACCGAGTGATTTTGGCGCAAGCAATGTTTTGCCATCAATTCTATCCGATTTTGAAATCAAATCCATAATTCTAGGGAACAGGAACCTCCGGGAGATAACTCCACCGAGCACAGAGATTGCGATTAAGCCGATTACTACACCCATTGTGCCGCCAGAAAATCCGAGAAAAATATCCTCTCCAGCCATTATGTCATTCAACATTTCAGCCGGGAATCCGGCGCCCTCTCCGACAGTCTCCTCGCTATCCTGCATGGTTTTGCCGACAACCAACTCCACATAAATCCCGCGTCGGTCCTATGGACCGAGTTGGGAGATATTGAATACCGACTACGATGTCGACGGGACGTTCCCATGGCGAGCAGCAATTCAATAGCGGCCTCTGACGAGGTTTATCGAGCCCGGAGAGTACCCGCCATAGCGCTAATTTTACCGCTTTTGCTTTCAGTAGCTGCTCCAATTGCAATGGTACCTCCCGTATCCGCTCAAGATGCCGAATCTGATCTCGCTCCAGAGGACATATGGTCAGACGAGTATGTCAATCAGATATTTCCGTGGGGGCCCCACGGTGATATCGAAAAACTCCAGTTCCGTGAGTACTATGACTACTTCTCAATGAAAGAGAGGATGCAGACTTTGGCTGCCTACTACCCAGAATTCCTCCAGTTCCACGAGGGTCTTATTGGTGGGGTAAACGCTCGTGGTGATGAAATGTCATCTACTGAATATGAGGGCTGGTACTACAATCACCCCAGCCCGTGGATGAAGATAACAGCTAATGTAGGAGGAGGGGAATACAACGAATTCAATGGCGACGACGGTAATTACGCAGATCGCCCAGATGTCATGCTGGTTGGAAATCATCATGCCCGAGAATGGATGTCTTTCGAGGTGCCGATGTTTTTCCTTGAGACCGTAGCTTACTACTATGGCAAGGCTGCCATCGACAATGATGGCGATGGATTGTTTGACGAAGACGGTTGGGATGGAATCGACAATGATGGCGATTGTCTAAGTTTGAATTCATCAGCACAAGATTACAACGGAGATGGAATTGCTTGTGGTCCTGGAGATTTAGGAGTAGACGAAGATTTCTCCGAGCAGTTCATCACAGACATGGTTGACACTCGTGAGATCTACTTGATTCCAATGTTGAACACTGATGGAGTCAGATATGACATGGAAGAATGGGTTCCTGCTAATTGCAATGGTGGTCCGGCGTGGGAAGAATGTCCCAGAAGCGGTTGGAGAAAGAATCTGCGAGATAACACAGTAACGGGCGTTACCCCTCTACCGGATACCGATGAACAAGTAGATCCATCCTGTGACGGAGTCGACCTAAACCGTAACTACCAATTTGAGTGGGGTGCGCCACTGGGCGCAACTGGTCCACTATTCCCGGGTATGTGTTATTCCTCTGGCCCGAACAATGACGTCTACAATGGACCTGTGAATTATGAGGATAATGATGGAGATGGATTAGTCAACGAGGACCATGTTGACGGTAAGGACGACGACGCCGATGGTCAAACCGATGAGGATTGGATGGGTGGAAATAGCGAGCCTGAAACCAAGTTCATCCAAGATCTGACTGAGATGAACGACGACGATGGAGATGGCGCTTCCGATTTCAAATCCACTCTCACATGGCACTCTTTCTCAGAACTAGTTTTGTGGCCATGGGGGCACTGCACGGATTGTGACAACCCCGACCAAGAATATCTTGAATATCACGGATACAGAATGGGTGATATGACTGCATACGCTCCAATGCAATCATCCGACCTTTATCCTACAACTGGAGACTTCTGCGACTGGCACTATGGAGTTCACAATTCATATTGCTACACTATGGAAATTGGCAATGCATTCCATGAATACCCCGAAGATATCGCCCACATAGCGGTCAGAAATCTCGGAGTTCCGTTCTATATGATTGAGATTGCTGACGACCCTAGATATCGAGCCATAGTAGGAATAGAGAATACCACCTTAACACAATGGCTTCAGGAACCAAGCAATGTCACAGTTCCATCTAGGGGCGACATACCCATCTCAATGTGTCTAGACAAGGAATTTCCATTCACTCCTGATATCAATCGCACCCATCTGATGTGGAGATTCGTCGAACCGAATAGACAACAGAATGACTACGGTCCAACTGAATGGGTCGATGTGGCTTGGAGCATATCACCATTCATGGAGCCTGGAGAGCAGTGCATACTGCTGGATGGTTCCAATGGAACTATGCTTGAGAGTTACATACCACTTCCTGATACATCGGTCGGTAAAATTCAGTACAAGGCAAAATTAGGAACCACAAATGGTGCTTTCCCATTCACATATCCAGATTCTTCCACAGCGAATTACTACGAATTATCTATTCCTTATCGGGCCCCATTTGGTTCTGGAATACTGGCCTTGCTAATGTTTGCTTTCATCGCAACGATGGTTTGGGGCGGACTTGGTTTCACTTTACGAGCAATGTTCGACGATGAAGGTGGAGTCATTGGCTTACCAGAAGATCAAAGCCATCTACTCGATAAGGAGGGCTCCTAATGACAGAGGGTGGCTCAGATGAGTTTAGTGGCCGTTTAGGCCTTATTTTCGCAACTATTGGTGCTGCGATTGGTACTGGGAACATCTGGCGCTTCCCTAGAATGGTAGGTGCAAATGGAGGGGGTTCTTTCCTAGTTCCTTGGTTGATTTTCCTATTCCTCTGGTCAGTTCCATTGATTATCGCAGAGTTCGCTTTAGGAAAGCGAAGTAGAACAGGAACTGTTGGTACATTCCGCATTTTTGCAGGTAAACGCTTTGCTTGGATGGGCCTCTGGACGGCATGGATCTCAACCGCGATAGGCTTCTATTATGCGGTTGTAACAGGCTGGTGTATCAACTACTTCCAAACTGCAATTCGGGGTGGTCTAGGGTCAGAAGTTGATACCGTTGAGGTGTGGAATACTTTCCTGCAAAACCCGGCCGAGGTGGTGTTCTTTCAAGCCATCGCAGTTGCGATTACCATGCTTGCAATTTGGAAAGGTGCGAAGGCTATCGAAAAGGTCAACGTCGGCTTGATGATATCGCTATTCTTCCTACTATTTGCTGCGCTATTCCTAGCATTCGTAATGGATCTAGAAGACGGTAGTTTGGATGGATTTGTCTACATGTTCAGTATTCAGCCAGAATATCTAGCCCAGCCAGAAACTTGGATTAACGGACTTTCACAATCGGCTTGGTCTTGTTCAGCTGGAATGGGTATGGCAATTACGTACTCTGTATACATGAGAAAGGACGAAGATACAACACTCAACGCTGCTACCATGTGCCTTGCAAACAATAGCATCTCAATCATCGCAGGTCTGACCGTTATGATGGCGGTATTCGCTGTCGTCGATGACCCACTGGCTGCGGTTAGTGGCGGAAGCAGTGCAATAACCTTCCTTGTTCTTCCAGAGGTCTTCGCACAGGCTCCTGGTGGACCCGTGGTACAGTTAGCGATGGTTGCAATGTTCTTCCTAGCATTGTCCTTTGCAGCACTCACTTCGATGATTTCCACCGTCGAGCTTTGTGTCCGAAACTTCGTCGATCACGGCATCGAGAGGCCTCAAGCGGTTGGATACACTAGCCTCGCAATCTTCCTCTTTGGATTACCAAGTGCGGCAACTTGGATTTTGGTAGACGATGCAACGGGTGTTGCATTCCCACAATTCCTAGAGGTTCAAGACCACATTTGGGGATACGGGCTAATGTTTAGCGGTCTTTTCATTGCTTATTCAATTTGGAAGTATGGCTGGAATCGCTATCGCGTCTGGCAAGAAGAGAATGATATCTCTGACTTCTCTCTGCAGGACTACCTCGAAAATGGCGTATCCTCGTTCCGTGATGATTTCATCAACACTGGCGACAATGATTGGTGGATTGGAAGATGGTGGGATTACATCATGTATCTTGGGTTCCCACTGATGTTTAGTGTCTTAATACTCTCTTATTTTGCAGATATGTTGGCTAATGTAGACAATCCATGGGATCCAACAAATGCGAATGGTATTTCCATCATCTTGCTATTCTGGGGAATAACTGCTAGCCTATTCATCGGTCTAAATCGATACATCATAATCAATCGGATTGTTCCTACTACTGATGATTTTTGGCCATTGGCTGTACTTTCAGGAAATTTCACATTAGAACCACGACCGCTTTACAGGAACGTGCCCGAAGGCGCAGAAGTTCCAATCGACACTCTACCAGGTGGTGAAGACCCATTCATTGTCAAGGCTGGAGAAGACCTGCCAGAGACATTCCTTGATGACTATGGTGAGACTAGAACACATTCCGGTTCGGGTATTGAGGCCGAACTTGCGTGAGGGAATAGTTTGCTAGTTAGCGAGGACTATCCTTGGTCCAAACTTCTATGGGAATATCTCTACTACTGTGCAGTTGGTTGCATTAATGTTGCAATATTTTTCGCAATATATTGGGTCTTGTATGACGTAAATTTGCATGCAACCTACCGAGCAGGAAGTGCTTGGGCTATAGCCTACCTAATCAGCACCATCCAATCTCATTTTCTTCATCGCTGGTTGACTTTCGAATCTGCCTCAGATTACAAACGAAGTCTAGTTATCATGATTCTAATCTATAGTGTATTTCTTGTGATCTCAACATTTAGTCAAGCCTACTTCGCTGATACTCTAGGCTACAATCACTGGTTGGTTTGGGCAGCGAATACCTCTGCCTTTGGTTTCCTTTCCTTCCTCAGTTTGAGAATGTATGCGTTTCCGTTATCGGATGGTCGAGTGACTAGGGCGGAACGGCTCGAAACCTTCCGCGAGAGCCGTAGGGCTTGAAGAATGAATGATGACCCCTGCATGATATGACTCAGGGGGTTCGCGGCACTCGGGATTTCTATCCTGAGGATATGCGGCTTCGCAATTGGCTCTTTGAGCGCTTCCATTCAGCCGCCCGCTCACATGGGTTTGAGGAATATGACGCCCCAGTCTTAGAGAGTGAAGAGTTGTACACTCGGAAGGCAGGAGAGGAAATAGTTGGTCAACTATACAGCTTCGAAGATAAAGGAGGCCGTAGAGTAGCCCTAAGGCCAGAAATGACTCCTTCCTTAGCCCGCATGGTTATGGCAAGAGCAGGAGCACTTCCACTACCTCTCAAGTGGTATTCTATCCCTCAATGCTGGCGCTACGAGCGAACCCAGAGAGGTCGGGGCAGAGAACATTACCAATGGAATGTCGATATATGGGGGATGCATGGAGTAGAGGCCGATGCAGAGTTGATTTCGGTTCTCGTCCAATTCTTTGTTTCGATTGGCCTCAGTTCAGAAGATTTAGTTATCAGAATCAGTAGTCGCAAAGTGCTTGAAGAGGTTCTTGGATCTCTAAGCATCGAAGGGGAAATCTTTGCACAAACATGTGTTGTTGTCGATAAAATGGATAAACTACCCGCAGACGTAATTGAGGCGCAGTTAAGCGATTTAGGCCTAGCTTCAGATTCTATTTCGACCATACGGGCGGTTCTTGGAATTACAAACTTCGAATCTCTTACATCCGCCCTCGCCTCGGATAGTGAAGCAGTAATGGAATTACAATCACTATTCTCTCTTTGTGCTTCCTACGGAATTTCGGATTGGGTGTCTTTCGATGCCTCGGTGGTTCGTGGCCTCGCTTACTATACTGGACCTGTGTTTGAGGCACACGACCGAGAGGGCAAACTACGTGCCATCTGTGGAGGTGGACGTTATGACAAACTCATCAGTAGCCTGGGTGGAAACGATTTGCCTGCCACAGGTTTTGGGTTCGGAGATATGGTAATCATGGAACTTCTTTCTGACAGGGGGCTACTTCCTGAATTATCATCGGGAGTCGGTGATGTTGTATTCGGAATGGGAACTGAGCTCCAAGGTGCAGCGATGCAGGTTGCAGGTAAGTTACGAGCTGGCGGAAGAAGCGTTGATTTGGTTCTCGAAGATAAGCGCATGAAGTGGGTCTTCAAGCACGCCGAACGCTGTGGTGCGGCTCGTCTAGTCATGGTAATGCCAGATGAGTGGGCGGAAGGAAAGGTTCGCATCAAGGACCTCGATAATGGTGAAGAATCGACAGTAGGAATGGAAGACCTGTGAAGGTCACTCTTCACGCCTTGTGTTTGCAATTGCAGCCATCGCAAGAGCAGCAAGACCAGCGGCTAAACCGAAGCCAGGCAAACCGTCTCCGACGGCTCCACCAAGTAGACCGTCGCCGTCACCGTCGCCGTTGCCACCCTCATTACCATCAGTTGATGCATTGACAACTGGGAAGTTTGCTTCAACGCTGTAATTTTCCTCATTGTTTGAGTAGTACATCAAAAATTCTCCAGTACAATCCAAAAATATACATTGAAGTCCTGAAACTCCAGGTGCGGAATATTCTATTCTTACAACTGGTTCTTCTCCACTCTTGTTCCAACGATACATTGTCTCATTGACTGGAATATCCCATTCTATTGTGAAGTCCTCGTAATTATTCACGGTTTCAACAGATTTGACAAATTGAGATACTTCGGTAGTTCCTCTAGATAATGTGATTGTCAAATCCTTACATTCTGCATTTTCGTTACAATCATCTGAAAATATTTTGAATGACAATTCCACTGTTATTGTACCATTTTCATTTACGTACATATCTTGTTTGAACGTCTCACCTGATTGGATACGGCAAGAAACGTCTATCTCTACTTGTGTTCCTTGTCCGAAGGTTTTCACTCCATAGCCTTCTGATGCTGATCCTGATGAGTCGTTCCTATCGAAATGTGTCCAACATTGGTCTAGTTGACTAGTGCCCCAAAAGTGCATGTGAGGATTATCGACAGACGGCTGTTTGGGGTCATCCGCTTGAGCACTCGCAGGGGCGGCGATTGTGCTTCCTAATAGGACTAGAACCAGACACATAGCCTGCAATCTGCGGCTCGCCATCATGAATCATCGTCAATGTGAGTCCGGTTTGAGGCTTTGCCCAATATGACACTCCCGCGCACTAGAAGACTTGGTTCGGCTAAATCATCAATCAAATCGCTGTAGGTTTCCACCATCGCGATTTCCGCCATGTCGAGCAATATTCAGTGCATCACCTAAGGAATCAGCACTCATAATCTCGCGATCAAGTCGCTCGGAAGCAACACCAGTAATGATTGACATGACCTTGATTGTGTCTCCAAACGCTGGATCTTGGCGTGCACCAAAGATAACATTAGCATCTGGTGACAAGCGCCCTGTCATCAAATCACAGACCTGATTTGCCTGTTCTAGAGTCATGTAAGGCCCACCAGTTACATGGATTAACGCACCCGTCGCCCCATCGATTTCAATATCTAGTAATGGATGGTTTAGAGCCTCGTGAACCACGTCTTCTGGACCTTGTTCGCTCTCCCCATACAACATCATGGTTACTCCACCGTTCTTCATGATAGCTCGAACATCGGCGAAGTCCAGATTGATTAGACTTGGAAGGGTAATTGTCTCAACGATCCCCTTCACGATTTCAGCAATCAATTGATCCATAATTGAGAAGGCCTCATCGAGTGGAAGATTCGGAACGTAATGCAACAATCGATTATTGTCTAGCACGAGTACTGCATCTGCAGCTTTTCGAAGCAATTCTAGGCCTTCCAGTGCTCTCTGCATTCTCATTCTTCGCTCGACCGAGAATGGAGTTGTAACAATCGCAACTACCAGAGCGCCAGAACGCTTGGCTTCCTCCGCAACAATCGGTGCAATTCCGGTGCCGGTTCCACCTCCTAGGCCAGCGGTTACGAATACTAAGTCAGCACCACTTACTATACGCGTGATAACGTCCCGTCCGGCTTCTGCGCATCGACGTCCAGTAATTGGATCTCCACCGGCACCGAGTCCTCGGGTTATATGTCGGCCGACCAACAATTTTTGTTGCGCTCGCGTATGATCGAGATGTTGTTTGTCGGTGTTTATTGCAACGGTTATTGCACCCTCAACTCCAATGTGAGTAATCCGGTTCATTGTATTGTTTCCAGAACCTCCACAACCACATACCAATATGCGTGGGTCTGGGGGTCCAAACGACTCCAATTCGCGGTCTGTCAGGGCGGTGGGTATTCTATCTGCAGCAGTAGTGGTAGACCCTCCGCTCAATCCTGTTGACGAACCGTTCCCCATTGCGTGTCCTCCGTGCATCCCTTGGGCATAGCGCCCTACGTCATCGCAGTGCCATTTCTAGCCTTCTTAACCGTTGAGGGCGTAGAGAGGGGTGAGAATGCGATTATCGGAGTCTAGATGTTCGGCCGGAATGCTTCCGGAAAGCAAGATAAACAGGAGGTCACCCGAATAGTTTGTACCGCGCTTAGCTCAGTTGGCTAGAGCACCTGACTGTAGACTGGAAACACATTGGTTGTAGGCAGCCATCAGGGGGTCCCCGGTTCAAGTCCGGGAGCGCGGACCACAATAATCTCAAGTCGACCTTCGGTACACGTAGTGTTCCGAGTTCGTAGATTAGGCTCATAAAGGGGAGTCAGGTCGGCGGGATGCTTGGAGGGGCAGTGATGGGAGTCATGAAGCATCTAGGTTCGGTTTGGAAACAGCCGAAGAAGAATATTCCCACAGCAACCCGCCGTGAGCGGATGGCAGGCTGGAGGCGTGAGCCGGTTTTCCAGCGAATTGAGCGCCCAACTCGTCTCGACGCTGCTCACAGTGTTGGGTACAAGGCAAAGCAAGGAGTCACTGTCGTGCGCACGCGCGTGAGGCGTGGTGGGCTACGCAAGGGCAAGGTACACATGAAGCGCAAGCCATCTAAGGCCGGTATCAAGAAAATAACCATGGCTAAGTCCATTCAAAGAATTGCAGAGGAGCGCACAAGCAAGCGCTACCCTAACCTAGAGGTCCTCAACTCTTACTGGGTGGGCGAGGATGGAAAGAACAAGTTCTTCGAAGTCATCATGGTTGATCCACATCACCCAGCAATCAAGTCAGACAAACAATTGGGCTGGATTTCTGAAGGAAACAGTCACCGCGGCCGCGCTGCTCGTGGAAAGACCAGCGCTGGAAAGCGCGGACGAGGATTGTACAACAAGGGTAAGGGTGCTGAGAAACTCCGTCCTTCCTTGAAGGCCCACAAGAACCTAGGAAAGTAGTCCTTCCTAGGAGTAAGTTGATTTCACCCTTCATCGCGGACGCCTTCGATGACGGAGAGCGAAGTCAGTCTAATTCGAGATTTACCGGTCATCCTACCCGACGGTCGACTTCTCGGTACCGTCCACGATACGGTCGTCGAGACAGATTCTTGGACCTGCACACACATCTTCGTGGCCGACCCTCCAGCAGATTTAGTCGAAGGTCGAATCCACGTTGCGATTCCGTGGAATTGGGTACGTTCAGTTGGAGACGTAGTGGTCCTTCGCTGGTTCCCCCCAACGCCGATTCCTAAGGACGATTAATCATTCAAAATCTTCGATTTAAGTGATATATTTCGGAACGGAAATGCGATACGATTCAAAAGGTGAGGGTGAACCCCTACGTGATGCGTCGTAGTTCCGTAGTGCTGATGGTCCTGCTCCTATTGACCTCATCAGCCCCTGCAATCGATGCTGCTGGAAAGGGAGTAATTTCCTGCACTCCGGCCGATTTAGGCATGGTTCCAGCAAGTTGGGATATTGATGATGGTGCTTGTGTTAGAGTAGATCTCGGAGTTCTTTCTGCCGGAGACACGCTGTCTTTCGATGTATCGGCAGATATTCAAGTTGACATTCTACTATTTTCCGCAAGCTCAATCTCAGTTTATCAGAATGAACAGAATTACCGTTTAGACTCGGTTTGGCATTCCGATTCGGTTTTCGAATCCTTCCAAGGAGACGGTACCTGGCATTGGACGGCTCCCGACGATAGAGGAGATACTCGATGGTACCTAGTTCTGGATAATATGGCTCATCCCCAAGATCAAGGCGATGGTGCTCAAGGTGGTAGTTTGGCTACTGTAGTCCTAGATATACAGGAAGTCGATAGCCCCGTATTCGGAATAGTCGATACCATTGTCCGATTAGACAGTGGAGGTCATTCCGTACTTGCTGGCCCTCTAGTTCTCGACGAAGGAACTCAAGTCAATATATTCGTGACAACGATGCAAGGTGCGCCGGATATATTCCTAATTACTGATACTCAAATGGAATTTTACGAACAAGGAACTACTGCTAATGGAATGGATGACAATAATGCAGATATGTTGCTGGTGTTGGAAGAAAGAAGTATTTCGTGGGCAGTAAATACCGATTATGCAGGCCAAGAATTGTATCTTGTAGTGGACAATCGTCCAGGCCCTCCGAGTGGTGGTGCTGGTACTGGGTTCGTAGCAACCACTGTAGTAATGGACCTAATTCCAATCTTGGAACCGACAATTACCAACGCCTCTGCTTTGGCTACAATTGATGTTGGAGCAGAGGTGATTCTGGATGCTTCAAACACCCCAAACTTGTCAGACCAAATCGATAGCGAAACTGGATTCCAATGGGATACCAACGGTGATGGTTTCTATGACACTTCAGGGCCAGCAATAACGGTTAGTTGGGACGAACCAAACCAAATCATCATCGGTCTTAGAGCAGTTTCAAAGGACGGTCGAAGTGCTACTGTCTATCTCAATACAACAATTCAGGACATCAGCCCACCGGAGGTTAGTTTGTCTGCTAGCGACACAATACGCAAGGACTTCGACGACGAACTCTTGCTAACTGCCAATATTGACGATAATTGGGGGGTTTACAGTGTGGAGTGGCTGGTTGATGAGGAAGTAATAGAAGTCTACAGCAGTTGGAATTGGCAGGATGGAAAAACATTCACCTTCCGTTTTGATTCAAGTTACTCAGCGGGTGACCACGAGGTTACCATTCGGGTTACCGATAAGGAGGGCCAAGTAACAGAGCGAACCGCAATCATTGATTTGTATGATTCAACCCCTCCACTAGTTCCACAACAGACAGTAGAAACTACTGCTATTCTTGGGGAACCCATTCAGCTAACCGCCGAGGCCATTGATGCCGAGTCACCCAGTCTTCTGTATTTCTGGGACTTAGATACCCAGACAGATGCAAATTCAGATGGGATAATGGATAACGACATGGATGCAAGCGGTTCGGCCATAACAGAGGTTTTCCAACAGAAGGGCACCTACGAAATTGTTTGTACAATCGTCAACGAAGCAGGCGGTTCTACTCAAGTAACCTACTTAGTATCCGTACGTTCAGCATCTGATGATGGTTCTGGATTAAATCCCATGATGCTGGTAATCGCTGCATTTGTACTCCTATTGCTCATCATAGCCGGAATTGGAATGATGACCTGGCGTCGTATGTCTAATTCTAGGCTTGAGGCACTGCTTGAGGAACAAGCCGCCGCTGAGGAAGAAGAGCCGAGGGAACTCAGCGTCGAGGAACAAAAGGCGATGTATGGTGCAGGTTCAGCTACTCTTGACCAGCCAACCTCAATGTCTACCACGTCACCATTTGGTCAATATGCGACTGGCATGTCAGGTGCTAGTGACTCACAGGCCACAATTAGTCAGGATGCGGCAATGGGAGATTCTGATCTTGAAGCCTTGATGAGTAGCCCAGAACCGATAACTGCATCTGATCAATCGAGTCCAGCTTCGGAACTTCTTGCCGAGTTTTCGGATGATGATTCTGCGGTGGAAGAAGATTCAGTGGAATTTTCGCACGATGAGTTAGAAGGAACTTCTGAAGAGGTTTGGTCTCCCGATGAAGTTGATTCGTTCGACCAAGGAGACTCGCTACCAACACCTCCACCTCCAGAACCAGAACCTGAAGCAGAAACTCTCCTAGATGGCGAAGAAGATCTCCCTGTCCCTCCGATTCCTGAAAACGAGAATATCCCAACGCCACCACCGGTTGAGGAAGAAGACGAGCCAGAGATATTGGAAGAATCCGAAGAATCTGTAGAGGATGTTTCAGAACCCATATCTAGAATTGTTCAGCAGGATTGTAGCCAATGTCAACAACGCTTTGAGGTGACCTTGCCAGAAGGCCATGACGTTGCCCGAACTGCATGCCCGTCTTGTGGTGCTATCGAGACGGTACGTTTGACTTGATTAGTGAATTTTCTAGCCCTATTTTACCTTAGAATACGACGCTCAATTCGCTCCTGTCGCCCAAGACCCTAAATCGCACCTCGTAGAGGTGCGTCTATGGAGAATGGTTCAGTGCGCTTGATTCGCGCTCCGCCGAGAACCAAAATTTCTCTACCTGTTTTGCTGGTAATTCTGTTCTTTCTGCCTACTGTGGCACCATTTGCGACTGTTAGTGGAGAGGCTAGAATAGAGTCACAGGACTTTGAGATTCTGGATGAGTTGGGAAAAGTCCTCAACCAGAGAGAACAAGTGGTTTCAGGTGATTCTGTAAGCAATATCGCTGGACCAATATTGGATGATGTGAGAGTTGGAGTTCAGGATACTTCGGTTGCCGATCCTCTCCATGATATTGACGAGGCTTTAGATGATGTGTTCCTTGTAGAAACCGCGGCCCCTGCCGTCATTCATCCTGAACCTTACATCGTTCTCACCGACGAGAATAGTCGTCCTCCGGGCGAGGTTAGAACAATTTGGTCAACTCTGTTCAATTTGACTGATTACGTAATTTGGACTCGATATGTTGACACCGATGGAAATGTTGTTGAGCAGGCCGAGGAAATCACATTCCTTACCAGTTTACTTTCATTATTGGATCCAGAAACAGATTTCTTGTTACATCAAATGGATATTGATGATGATGGTGATGAAGATATTCAAGTCGGCCTTAGTGTCAATTTGAATGATATTGAATTATCCGGAACCACTCTTTCCGCCTCTCCACAACTAGATTACCAAGTTAGTGTCCTTCCTTCCAGCACTACGGATTCAGATTGGGATGATCTGCAAACCCTTGAGGTTAGTATCCTCAAAGCGTTTGCATATTCGGATGGGATTCTAACAGAAGGAGAATCCTATGTTTGGGTTATCGATTCTAAGTTCACTCATACTCCTTATGATTTCACTTTGGGCGTTGGGCTTGAGAGGTTTTTCTTCGACCTCTCAGGAGCTGGATCTGACCTGATTCTGTCTATAGTCAATGCAATCACATTTGGAATTTTCAGTGGTGGAGAGGAATCAGGAATTACCATTGCATCAATCGCGGCCCCATATCAAATATCGATTGACAACTCCGGACAAACCGATTGTCCAGATCGCTACTCTCCAATAGAGTTGACAACTTTACCTTCGAACGAAATTTCCTGTGGCGTAACCGCTGGCTTTGGTTATGTTCACTACTCCCCCCCCGATACTCAGGACGATAGAGATGTTTGGGAAGTTGCTTACATCGAGGCAACTATACATCCTAACCGACTTGCAACCATTCTGCCAGAAGAAGTAGAGGTGACCATTCGAACCGATAGTACCCTAGCCGACGGCACTGGTAACTTGGGAGAAAATGGCTTGACTACTGTAGAGTATTGGGCAGATGAGCGGGCAGATTTGCATATTCACTTTCATGAGAACCGATCAGAGGTTCCACCCGAAAATTCCGATGGCATTTACGGTAATGTGACCGACTCCAGTGGCTGGTTCCGAGGTATGCCTGAAGGAAGTTTGACCTCGGAGGAAATCGATCGCACATTCACCATGCTGGGATCTAAATCAGAACCTCAATTGCCAGGAGGTCAACCTAATCGTTTGGGCTTGATTATCGGAGTAAAGAATTTCACAAGGGATACTTCTCAGAATGTTGATGATTCTAGTTTACCAGTCAATCCAGCCTATCCTCCAAAGACTCTGGTGCTGGTTCGATCAGTGCAATCTGTTGAGTCAGTCGAATACCACTCTTGGATGAAACGAGGAGGAGCGGATACAGACCATAGAAGAATCCAAATTACCGCCGAAGAAATTCCCACTGCGATAGTCTTCTTCGGTTCATTTGAACTAGGTGGAACCGAGGAAGCCGATACCAGCCTAGATACGGGTCAAAATCTCGATTTCTTGTCTCGAATTTTTGATGTTGTTCTGATTAATATCGTCGATTTATTCCTTGACATTGGTACTATATTGAACGATATTCCATCCGCAACAGTCGATGTAATCAGTGGAGGTGTTGGGGGATCCGGAGGTCTATCAGGAGAGACTCTTCATCTATTAATGCACGATAACTGGGGGTCAGAAAGAGAAGCTAGGTCGATTTCTGAGATAGGTCTCCAAATCGGCTCAAGCCCTCATCCAACGATGACTGGGGACCATCTAATCTTGTCCAAGGATAGAGAATTGGAGACTGTACAGGGCAGGAGTGGGCCTCAGACGCCGTTAGTACAGGTTGCGGCAAGTTTACGATTCAGTGGACTCAGTGCATTTACTCTCATAGATGACATCGAAACTGAGTCCCAATCATTCTCCCTCCTAACATCATCTCAAACACCATTCTCATTCCTATACATCGACCATGAACCTTCAAACCTCGACGATGCTGCACATCAAGGTCTCTGGATTTCCGACATTCCTGACAACGTAACTGCAGATTTAAATCCTGATTTGGCCACATATGCTGCCAGTTCAACCATAGATAGAATCAGTTATACTGGCATCGAAGGTAATCAGCGCCAGGCGGCACATATTCTCGACGTACCAGCCGACTTTGCGATTGAGTTTGGAGACATAACAAAGTGGACGGCATCAACGCCTATTTCGGAAATCCACGCCCAACTTACTGATGCTCCAAATCCAGTCACAATGGGTGGAGATCACTTCTTATTCCATCACCAGCCAGATGATGGAACCTCGACAATTTCGACTAGAATTTCGGGTCTACAAGAGGTTGGGTGGAAAGCCCCTGCTGTAGCTGGTGCAACGGGTGCGATGGGACAAGGCACTGCCTTCATGACTGTGGCAGGAGATCGTACGATGAGCATCAATGTTGATCATGCACCAACTCAAGATGAAGGGGGTCTTTCCGCGTTGGTTCTTATCGACCCACTGCCATCGAATGTTTCAGTAGATATTCCAACAGGAGCGGATTCCGGCAACAGTTTAGTCATCCCTGAATTAAATACCTCTCAGGGGGTTTCTGGAGTAGCCTTCTTCCTTGGAGGCTTCGCAGATTTAGGCCGTTCAGTCAATACGGTTCTTTCCGGAGTCACAAGCGAAATTTCGACTGGTTCAGATGGTGGAAATGGCTCCTTTTCTTATGGTTTACAGCTGGATGCCGATAGCGAATTTGACCTCATCTTTGAAGCTAGTCAAGGTAATGGAACTGCGGAAGAGCCAGCATGGGTGCATGGTATCGCAATGAACGCCGCTCCAAGTGGAATTTCTGATGGCTTCCACATTAGAGGATGGATTCCAAATCTACCACCACTAATCGACATAACCGTTAGCCGTATGCCTAACTCGAATGGTGAAGATTGGGCTATCATTTTGGGTATGGATGGATGGCTCCCAGCCCGAAGTGAATTCATGATAAATACAAAGGGCGTCAATGGACAAGACCTGATGCTGACGTTACAAGGATTGACCGTGGGTGAGGCCACTACTTTGGGAATCGACTCTCAATTCAATATTAGGGAAACTAGTGGTGGAATTAATGAGGTAACTACATCCACTCGATTCGTACTATCAAATAGACTGGATTGGATTCATGCTGAACTCATCAACAGGGACGCTGGTGCACGAACAGAGATGCTGATTAACGACATACCCGAATCAATAGATTTGCTAGCCAGTCTTGGCACTTCAATTTCCATTGACATGATTGTGCCAGAAAAATATCGTCGGGATGGCCCAGCGGTGGACTCCATTATGTTACAACAGATGCAATGGATGGAGGGTGCTTGGTGGCCAGCCACGGTTTTCCTAACTAATGTTCCTGACTCGATTAATCTGACTACAGAAGCAGACGTAAATTATGATATCACGAAAAGCCTAGCATTCCAAGGTACTCCTGTCCTAGATTTCTCGGCATCAGATGATGGAATGTCACTGTATATTGAGGCCAATGGTAGAGCGATAAACAATCGCGGTGACATCATACTTCTAGCTGAAGGTATGACCGATCGCATGGTGATTAAGCCTACTTCAGATTATGGCCTAGCGATTAGAAGCGGTGGCGATGGAGTTGAGAGAATTTACCTAAGAGCCTCGAATATGCCAACCACACCCCCTGTGGTAATTGAGGAGGTGGAGGCTCTCGGAGAAAATCTTCGAAGTGCAACAATACGCGTTGTTGAGGTCGTAGGTCCATACAGCATCATCGAATTGGAAGATGTTCAAGGTGGAAGAATAATCGCTTCAGCCCGCGCCTCCGCTGAGGTTGATACGCTTGGTACGACCCTTGACCTTCGAGGCGTCCTCCTCGATGCTCAAACCACAGGAGGAGTTCCTACCGGCACGAGTATTGGAGTCAATGGACTAGCATCTGACCTATCTCTTCTTAATTTGATTCCAGGATTTGAAGGTTCAACTCATCACATCATTGTTCCCGAACCATTTTCATCTGCGGTTTTGACTTTAGGCGCTACTTTCTTGGGAGGTGATTAATCTGGGATTAATGGAAAAAATACATTCCGAAAACGAGGAATCAGAGTCTCCTGACGCCGCGACTGAACGCGCTCATGAGATTTTGCAAATTGTCGGAGAGCGAGTTGAGAGGGTTCGACCAAGTCGAGTTATTTTCGCATCTGTAGCAGTATTACTGATACTGAGTGGAATCATGATTATTGGAACTTGGATAGTTCCATACGACAGAACTTCCGTAGACGTTGTCTATCTTCAGGGAGTCGGGGGTCACGTTGTTTTAGTTGAATTGGACAACAAAGGATCCCGCTCAATTACTGATGTTCAATTGGATATTAGGTTCCTAGATGACGATAGTATTGAGATTGCTAGGTCTAGTTTCCAAACTGATGAAATAGCCGCACACACTTCAATCGCTGGTGATAATCTGGAACTTATTGCCCCTGGTGCATCAGTATGGGAAAATTACACGATTGAGATAATCTTAGATTACACCTATCGTGGTACTGAATATAGTGAAAGATGGACCTACAATGTTGGTGGTTGGACTATGGAGATGTTTACTTATGAGGCACCTATGCACTTCCTTTAACACGACCTCCGGTCGTGAATTATTCGATATACAGTCTACCCTAATACTGAAAGGCGACTCAATTGGGGGCTGAGTCATGGGGCATAGAATTGCGGTTGCGTTAGTCGGGCTATTCCTGATATCTTTGGTTCCGGTTGGTGATTTCAACACCGGACAAGTAGAAGATTCAACCGAGTTCCTAGATAGGTCAGTAAACCGCATAGAAATAGCCGCTGACCCTAATTCTATCCACGATCTTCAACCCCCAACGGTAACAGAGGGATTTGAGCGGATTCGGGATAACACTGCTGATTCTAGCATCGGTGTCTATACCGAGGCCGGTTTCCTTCCATCCGTCCATCTTCCATATTCTCTTTCTCAGCCTCGATTGGACTTGGCTATGGTTATCGTCGATGGTGATGTGGGAATTTGGGATGCTCGCCTAGAGGTAGAAGCCTCAGAGGAGGTCAAGATACGGACGACTGTTCCACCCTCTGGCTTCTTGGTTCAAGGAACCCCTCAAGAATTGGTTAAGCTGGCGGATAACTCTGTAGTTATTGCAGTCCATCCAGTTCCAACCGGCCTACTTATTCACCCATTGCTGACGGTGGTAGAGGAAGGCTCGATTATGGTTGAAATCCTCGGTTGGAAGGATGATAATTTGCAGAGACATATGGAGCCAGGACTTGGGTTAGACAGTTCTCTTGCAGACGTTGCAAGCAAGTGGCTAACAGATGGCTGGAGTCCAGAGAATGGTAGATATTGGGGTGAAATTGAACTTTCTAATTTAGCGAGTATGATTCAAGATCCTGCTGTCGCCTATGTCGCTCCTCTACCCGTTTTGGAACTAAAGAACGACAATGCTAGAAGCCATATGGGAATCAATACCGTTGAATCGTTTTTCATAACAAATATAGATGGAACCGGTCAAACAGTAGCTGTTGGAGACTCCGGAATAGATCACGATCATGGAGATTTCAACAATCGCATCGTCGGTAGAACTTCAGTTACACCAGGCGATTCCTCTACCGCCGATTTGTCTGATGGACACGGAACCCACGTTGCCTGCACTGTGCTGGGTTCTGGAATGAGAAGTAGTGGGTCATACGAGGGGGTAGCTCCGGGAGCTGACCTATATTTCCAAGCAATGGAAGATGACGACACGGGGGCGTTATACAGTTACGGAATCAACAGCATGTTAAATTCTGCTTACAATGCCGGGGCTCGCCTACACACAAATAGTTGGGGCGCAGGAAGTGGTTTCGGTTCTTACTCAACTCAATCCGAGGATGCAGACGACCGCACTTCAACTTGGGACCAATACTGGAATTATGATGGTATGACGGTTCTCTTTGCAGCAGGAAACGAAAGAAACGATGGTGTATCTCCGCCTGGTACTGCGAAGAATGTCATCACCGTTGGCGGGCACAAGAACAGATACAGTGGCTCACCGGATGAGATGTACTATTGGAGTAGCCGAGGACCTACAGACGACGGACGACTAAAGCCAGACCTAGTAGGCCCGGGAGATGGAGTTCGCTCTTGCCTTTCTCAAGAAGCCGAGGAAGCCTCTTCTGGCTGGTCGAATAATTGGTACATTGAGTATAGTGGTACCTCGATGGCTACACCCGCAGCAGCCGGTGCTGCAACCCTAGTGCGACAATACCTGATGGAGGTTGCAAACAGACCTGCACCCCAAGGAGCGCTGGTAAAGGCTCTACTAATCCTCGGCGCAGAAGACATGGGAGCTCGAAATATTCCGAATAATGACGAGGGTTGGGGTAGGGTGAATCTTGTTAATTCACTTATTCCAGATAATGACGAGGGAATTTTTGTCGATGATCGTAGTCGCATATCTTCCGGTCAAACAAAGGAATATACCTTTGACATAACAAGAGGTGCAGAACCTCTCAAAGTGGTATTGGCTTGGTCGGACTATCCTGGCTCTTCCCAAACTACGAATCAATTACGCAATGACCTGAACCTAGAGGTAATTCATCCCAACGGAGGCACCTCCTTCAAAGGTAATGTTTTCAATGGGGGGAAATCAATTGCTGGCGGTAATTTTGACGATAAAAATAATGTCGAAGTAGTGCTAATTGACAATGCAGGCGTTGGCACTTGGACCGTCCGGGTAACCGATGATTATCACGGCGGAAGTAGAACTTGGCAACCATATGCTTTGGCCGTTCGTGGAGTCAACGTAAATGACCTCTCACCCGATCCAACATTTGCTCCTGATGTAACAATTAACCCACCAATACCACAGATTGGTGATAGTGTCCAGATTCAGGTAACTGTCGAAAACCTTGGTGCGGGGTCGGTGGCTGATCTTGAGGTGATGGCGAGGGCCGATGGCAGCCATATCTCCACTCAAACTATTTCGATGAGCCCTGGTGAGTCTGTCGACGTACAGTGGGATTGGACTCCATCAACTGAAGGTTTGGTCGATTTGTCCTTCCACTTGGATCCAAATGATTTGGTGGAGGAATCAAATGAAGGAAATAATCTACTTACTCATACGATGATAATCAGCGCTCCAGGAGTCAGAGTAACTTCAGCCGAACCATTCATGACTTTGGGTGAAGCGGATGACAGTTCCACCTCATGGGATATCGTTCTGACCAATACCGCATTATTTGAGACAAATGCCACAATCGAAGCAGGCTCACCTGTAAGGTTGAGCGATGGAGTTGAATTTGATTGGTATTCCTCACTTACATCAAACACCTTCAACCTAAAGGAGGCAGAATCAGTAGAAGTTGGTCTCACACTTATCCATCCGGCCCCTCCTGAGCCCGGGACCTATGTGATGACGATAACCGGAACCGATATCGAGAATGATATTGAGTCTGAGTTGGATGTCTATTTTGATGTACCAATTCTCGCCTCAGCTGACGTACTAATTACCTCAGGTCAAATTCCAGTCAGCCCGATTTCTCAAACCCAATTGCAAGTATTTGTAACCAACGAGGGCAACGGTCCTCAGACCTATGATGTAGAGTTAAGCTCCCCTGCTGGTTGGCATCTAGGATTGGATACTTTAGGTGCCTTTGAGGGGTCATCTCATGGTTCGACCGGTACTCTTTCGGTGGGACAGAGTCGAGCCATCGACATAACCGTAAATCCTCCAGGTGCCATGATTCCAGCAGGATCGGTTTTCGACGCTGGATTGACAATTCATTCTAGAGTCAGTAGTGATTCTTGGTCAGTTCCAATTACTCTAGAGGTGATGGCTATCGACCAACTTTCTACAACTCCAATCAGTGATGGGATTGAGTATGAGGTGGCCCCCGATGAAACATTGGTTCTCGAAATAGACTTCCTCAATACAGGTAATCGTCACCTAACCATGACTCCATATCAGAGAGCGATTCCGTCTGGATGGACGATTATTGGTGGACTAAACACATTGGAAGCTCCAGCTGGAGAAACCACCACTTGGTCGGTTACTCTGCAGGGTAATGGACGAGCAACCACTGGCGATTTCAAACTGAGATTCGCTACAGATGATGGTTTCTCACTCGATTGGAATAGAACCCTAGACGTTCTTTCTGCGGCTATTCCAAGCCTTGCATTCCACCAAGTAGTACTGGCCGACGGAACAACAGCTACAAGTCCACTTGGAGTTGGTGCACATCCGGTTGGAACAGGTTTTGATTTGGCATGGAAGGTTGAGAATGAAGGAACCTCAACTTGGCGTCCAACGACTTCAATCATCATTGGTCCTGATGGTAGCGATTGGGAAGCAAACTGTCCTATCACACCATCCACACTGGCAGCTGGAGCAAGTAGTATAATCTGGTGCACGGTTACTATTCCTCTTTCAGAAGAAGCAGGCTCTGAGCCAATGGTTACTCTTAGGATGGAAGGAGAAGGTGTAGTAGTTGAAAATACAATTTCACTACTTGTCGATTCTGTGGCGGCAGTAGTTTGGAATTTACGAACCGAATCGATTGCCCATGAAGGATACCCAGTTCAGATGACAATAGACATTCAGAATGTTGGAAACTCGCAAATAAATCACATTCTTGATGTTAATGCACCAGAAGGTTGGAACGTTTTCATCAATGATGAATTGTTGGTAATTCTAAGCCCAAGCGAATCTAGGTCAATAGTGATAGAATTCACTCCAGATAGTGGTAGTGACGGAACGATAGAGTTGCTTTTGCGTAATGGTGAACTCATTCAAGATTCTACTTTCAGTTTTGAGGTTGATGTGTTACCCGCAAGAGGTGAGAGTAAAAGCATGGTATCTACCCTATTGCCTATCCTTGTTATTCTCTTAATTTCGATTCTTGCAGGAGGCGGATTCTATGTATTCCGTCAAAAAGGTGGAAACTTGGAGTCATTAATTTCCAACGAGGCCGTAAGCAAGATTACCGAGTCTCTAAATCTCACCGAAAAAGAAAGTGGTTCTGGCATTGAATGCTGGGTCTGTAGCGATGATATCTTCGTTGGCGAGGCCCTAGCTTGTGGTAGTTGTGGGGCTCGTTATCATCGCCCAGGTCAAGTCGGTGGCTGTGATATTCTCTCACTCGGAAAATGCCTTCACTGCAATGCAGATTGGAGTGAGTTAGTGGACGCATAAATCGCGACCCTAAGGGGTCGCGTAGCCCGAAGCCCTTAGAGGGGCTCGATTGTCGGCCAAGTGATGAATCGTGCTTCTTCGGCCCGTTTGCTGACGGTTTTGTTAGTAATCACGATGCTATCTCCATTTGCTCAGGCTGAGATAGATCCTCGGTTGACTGCGAGCCCAATGGCTCAGGAAGCAGATGCGGATAATCCAGCAGAATATACCATCACGGTCCACAATGATGGCGATGATGACATGGCTGTTAGCCTAAGCACGCAACAGGATTCTTCCGATTGTAACGGATTCAGTTCAACCATAGAACAGGTATCTGGCACCATAGGTGGTGGTGAATCAGAGGATGTTACCTTGACAGTCAGTGTGAATGAACAGGCAAATGGTGAGTGTGAAACCACCGTCCAAGCGTCAGCTACCGGTGGGACTGGAACACCGAAGAACGCAGATGTTACTGTAACTACCACGGCTGGAGACGGCGGGGGCCTTTATGCTATCAAATTATCAACCGATGAGCCCGATGTCGAATTTGATGGAAGCGACTCGGTAGTGTGGGATGTCGAGGTTGAGAATACTGGTGAACAACAGGCCAATGTACAACTCGAGATGACCAGTGATAACGACTGCGAATCAGATGACCTAACCGCTGAGGTAGATCCAGCGGTAGTTCAGTTAGATTCAGGAGATACAGAAACCGTCGAAGTCACCGTCGAAGTTCCCGACGGTAGTTCTACCGAAGCAGGAGAACATTGCTTTCTTCTCTTTGCTACGGTAACCAATGATCCAAACGCCGCCGATAGAGCCGAGGACAATCTCAGCCTCAGGCTTAGTGTTCCAGAAGTCAAGGAGTGTGATGGTTCCTTACAGACATCTTCCCATAACCTAGACCCTGGTCAGACAGCGACAAATAGTTTCGAAGTAGAAAATATTGGAAATACCGAATGGACGGTTCAAACACAGGCCCAATCTCCTGGCACCGATATCTCTGGCTGGGTTGAATTTGATAGCCCGAGATCTGCATTATTAGCCAAACCGGGTAATTCTGACGACAGTCATACTTTCACTTTCTCAGTTACGCCTGATGATTCGGTTGAAGCCGGGTCACAGATTGAAATCAAAATTCAGGGCCGTTCAAACCAAGGAATTGGCTGTGAGCAAACTCTCACCGTGACTATAGGACAGGTCCACGAAGCTCGATTGACCCTAAGTACCTCTAAACTGTCTAATGTGGAACCTGGAACCTCTGATTCTGTAACTATAACGGTCGAAAATCGAGGCAATGGATTGGATACATTTTCTCTAACCACAATGGATATTCCTGAAGGTTGGCAAATTTCCTTCTCTCAGTCATCCGTGACGATAAACAGCAAACATAATTCCAACAATGAAGAATCTCTAACCGCTACAGTAAATGTGCCATCTAACGCACTTGCGGGTGATAATACCGTTGAATTTGGCGTAACTGTTAGTGGCTCAACGACGATACTGCACAGCAGGGTGCTAACGGTTTCCGTAGCCGCAAGACACGATCTATCCGCCGAAATTCTTTCAACCCAGCAAACTGGTCGTTCAGGTCAGGTTGTTCAATTTCCAATCGATATTTCGAACACAGGGAATATTCGAGATACATTCAAACTACAGGTTTGTGACCCCAGTGATCAAACTGGTTGCAATCCACCAATGTGGGCTGCTTCCTATTCCGATTCATCTGGAAACTCAATAACTCAAATCATTCTTGATCCCGGTGAATCTAGGAGAGTATTCCTCGATGTAACTGTTGAAGGAGAGGAAGATGCTGATTCAGTCTCAATCCTTTCTCGTATAGCGATTTTTGGAACTAGTGAAAAGGTAGAGTACACGGTTAGTGTGATTGTCTCTAACTATGATTACGGCATGGCAATCTCACCAGAAATACCTGGGCCAATTACAGGCCAAATGGATATCGTGCTTCCACCAGGTGGAATCACAGAGGTCAGTTTTTGGATTGATAATACGGGTAACTTCCCTGGCGGTGATAGTGCTGTCATCTCTATGACAGGAATGGAATCTTCTGTACTTCGTCGAGTTCTGATAGATGGAGTAGTGGTAGATGGAAATATTGCAGTTCCTGCAGGAGATAGGGTGCTGATTACGGTTGAGTTGGAAGTTCTAGAGGGTGTTTCTAGCGGAACTACGGGGATTGTCAAGGTTAGCGCATCATCGGAAAAGAATGCCGCGGAAAGCACCAGTGTGGACTTGATTTTCGAGGTTAGAACAATCCATGATTTACGATTCACACTCGAAGGCGAGGACGAATTAACCACGGATGAGAAGACAAGTGTTGAGTTCATTCTTCATGTAACAAATCACGGGAATATAGTTGAAACAGTCCAGATACTAACAAGCGACTCTCTAAGGGGATGGACAGTCAACGTCATTGAAGACGAGTTCCAACTCTCTCCAGGCAATTCCCGAACAATTACAGTAAGGGTGACCCCTCCAGCAGCAATGGTACAAGATGACAACTACCGATTCACCATTACTGTCCAACCAAAGGGTATGCCCGTCGCCGGCGAACCTCTAGACCTGGAAGTCACCGCCGAGGTGTCATCCGGACTGAGTTGGTTGAGTGAGGAAAACGAGCAGATTTTAATCTACGGTTTGACTGCTATTGGCGGGTTATTAGTTGTCATTTTGTTCTTCAGATCACGTGCAGAAAATCGCAGAATACTCCAAGCACTAGACAGCGAATCGAGTGACTGAGCCAAGCCATTTGCTCAAGTCAAATCTTAACCTCAAATCATTCGATTGTATTGTCCGCCTTAAGCATCCTCAATGAACGCACGGTTATGCTTATGACCGAATTTTCTGTGGCCGAGTCTGCCGGTCCCTACGGGACCGTCAGGTGTCAACGATGTCGACGGTTCCAGAAGCATATCTTGCTCTAGCTGTGATGACCCTCGTCGGCATAGGATTCCCAGTGATGAGCTTCGTTGCTTCTCGCTTCCTAAGGCCGACTCCAAGTGCCCACGACAACAACAAATTACGCTCGATTTTACTCCCTGGTTACGAGACGGATCAGAGCCTATATGTCAGGCGAGAAAGTACCTACGAGTGTGGTGCAGATCCAGTCGGAGACGCTCACATCAATTTCCATTTCCAATACTATTGGTATGCAATCATCTTCCTTGTGTTCGATATCGCATTTATGTTTCTAGCATTTGGAGGAGTAATAGCGATTCAAGAAACTGGTGGAGAAATCGATATCTGGTCAGCGATGATTACACTAACCGTGTTCATCGTTCTGATGAGTTTGGGTGTCTGGCACGTCTTTCGCAAGCGCGGTAGAATTTACATCTGAGGTGATTGAATGAGTGAAGAACCCCAAAACTTCTCGGTTTTCAATAGTAGAATTCTCGTCGACACCGTAGGGGATGTAACAGACGAGGCACTCAAGGCTAGCCGAATGAAAGAAGTAATCGGAGTACTTGGTGGCCGTCTGTTCAATTGGGGTCAGCGGAAGTCGCTTTTCCCTCTGCACCTTGGAATCAAATGCTGTGCACTAGAAATGGCAGCCGCGGGAGCCAGTCGGTTCGATGCAGAGAGATTCGGTGTGTTCTTCCGCTCTAGCCCTAGGCAATGTGATGTCCTATTGGTCAACGGGCCTATTTCCAAGAAGTTCGCTGATCCAATTGTAAGACTTTGGGAGCAAATGCCTGAGCCAAAGTGGTGCATTGCAATGGGCGAGTGTGCAATTTCAGGAGGGCCATACTTCCAATCATACAACATCCTAGAAGGAGTTGACACAGTAATTCCTGTTGATGTGTACATTCCAGGATGCCCTCCTCGCCCAGAGGCATTAATCGACGGCTTTGGAAAGTTACGTGAGAAGATTATCCGCATCGGCGGAGTTCCAAGTGAAGTTAGGCCGATGAGCGAGGCGCCGCTAATCGTCGGAGACGAGTGAAGGAGGATTCTGTATGGGTAAGAAAATCTCAGCAGCGGCTCAGCAGAAAGCAGCCGAGGAATTGGCAAAGGCAATTTCGATTATAGATGGAGTCTCAGCTGAACTCGATAGCCGTTCAAGCGGCACACAGGTACGCCATACAGTAAGCGCAACCTCTACTCCCGACTCGTGGAGACAGTTAGCAGAAACCCTCGCATCAACCCATGGTGTTGACCATTGTTCGATGATTACTGGAATCCACTGGCCAGAGGCTGCGGACAAGACATGGGAGGTTGTGTATCACCTAATGCGAACAGGAGTTAGTGATCCAGCGGTAATCGAAGGGGTAGTCCAACCAAATATCACCGATGCAGATGCTTTGATTGGTGCTGAAGTTCCAATTGAGATTCAGATTAGCATTTCTTTGCCAGATACCCGAGAACCTATGGTTGCTTCTGTGCAAGATCTGTGGGTTGGAGCGGATTGGAACGAGAAAGAAACTTGGGATCTTGTCGGAATCGACTTTGAGGGCCATGATGGAATGCGCCGTGTCCTTAACCCACACGAAACTCCAGTAGGATATCATCCACTACAGAAGCAACACAAGTTGCGCTATCATGGATTTGAAGAGATGTACGACGACGCTCAAGGGTTCATGAGGAAACCAGCCGATGCTGGAAAGATCAAGTGAGGAGGGATTGACATGGCTGAAATGTGGATATCAATGGGTCCTCAACACCCAATGACTCACGGCCTTTGGACTCTGAAGGTCAAAGTCGACGGAGAGACTGTAGTCGATACCGAACCGGATCTTGGATACATCCATAGAGGCGTTGAGAAGATTTGTGAGGCGCGTGACTTTACTCAGATTACGACATATTGTGATAGGCTATGTTACGCTAGTGCAAACACTTGGTCACACTCTTATATCTACGCTGCAGAAGACTTGCTCGGTGTTGAAGTTCCTGAGCGAGCCGAATACATCCGCCTCATTGCGGTCGAGTTACAAAGAATCGCAAGCCACCTAATGTGGCTCGGTGCATATGGTCCAGATATCGGCAATCTATCGATTATGGTTTGGTGCTTACGTGAGCGCGAGATGATGATGGATTTGTTACAAGAGTTGGGAGGTTCTAGAATGCACTACAATTTCCCACGAATTGGTGGCGTCAAGCGCGATTTACCGCATGGATTCTCTCAGCGTGCACAAGCAAAACTCAAACTATTCCTCAACCGAATTCAGGAATACGAGGCACTATTTGATGAGAGTACAGTATTCCTCGTCAGAAGCCAAGGCGTCGGCTACGCCAAGCCTGAGGAAATGATCAATCACGGAGTCACCGGGCCAAATGTGCGAGCCGCAGGTGTCGATTACGACGTTCGCTGGGCTCACCCATACTCTGTCTACAGCGAACTGGACTGGCAACCTTCAGTCGAACGCTCTTCAATCAAGGGTGCAGACTGCTACGACCGCTATAGAGTGCGCGTGGAAGAGATGCGAATGAGTGCATCGATGGTACTCCAAGCACTCGATAAGATGCCGGGTGGCTCTGAAACATATCACGAGCCAGGCGATCCGAAAATTCTCGCAAAGGCTCCATCCAGAGCCCCAGAGGGAACCTACGGAAGCCACCACTTCGAAGATAGTCGAGGTGAATCGATGTTCTACATCGCAGGAGGAGGAGAGGGTCGAGGAAAGATGCCTTACCGTGTCTCAATCCGTTCTCCAATATTCATCACAATTCCATACGCTGCAAAGTGCATGATTGGCTACAAGGTGGCCGATATACCTGCAATCATGGGTTCGTTCGATCCATGTATTGGGGAGACTGACAGGTGATTTACAATGGCCGGAACTAGCGATTGGTTAGATCTCCGTGGTTGGATGGAGTCTCTCGTAGGTTGGTCAATGGACCAAGTTCATGATTTGTTACCATCGAGTGAAATTGGTTTGGGGCCACTCGGCTCAATTAATTTGCAAGGAGAATTCGCTAGCATCCAAGGGGCACTAGAAACGTTCCTATTCACCACAATAATGTGTACAATCGTCTTTGCCACAATGATGCTGACCTTGATGGTAGTTCCATACATTGAGCGCAAATTCATTGCTAGATTGATGGATAGACTAGGTGCAACTACCAGCCTCAGAAGTTTGTGGATTGGTGAAGGGCACACCACTGCCGGCCAATGGTGGAATCAACTACCGTTTGGAATAGGCGCACCCATTGGCTGGGTAAACGGAATGCTAAACTCAAGCTTTGGAAATAAATCCAAGCATATTGCAGTAGACCGTGTTTCCAACCGAGGTTACCATGGAATTTGGTTCCTATTCCCCGGTTTCTTCCAAGCACTGGCGGACTTCCTTAAGTTCGCGACTAAGGAACATATGGTTCCAACAAAGGCCGACAGATTGGTTTTCGAAACCGCCCCAGTAATCATTATTGCAACCACAATCATGGTCTATGCATTTATCCCGTTCGGGCCACATATTTGGGCAGCAAATCCAGAGTTGTCTTTGGTATTCATGATGGCAGTGTTTGGAGTTGCTCCACTTGGCGTGTTCTTTGCAGGTTGGTCATCAAACAACAAATACACACTCATCGGCGGTATGAGATCTGCAGCACAACTTACTGCTTACGAGATTCCTTTGTTGATTAGCGTTTTAGCGATTGCAGTAATCTCAGGCTCATTCAATATACTAGAGATAGTGGACTTCCAAATTGAGACAAGTAATACTTGGAATCTCTTCATCATGCCGTTGGGCGCTGCATTATTCCTAATCACAATGATTGCTGAAGTCGAGCGTATCCCATTCGATATGCCTGAGGCTGAGGCCGAATTAGTAGAGGGTTGGTGGACAGAGTACGGTGGAATACGATGGGGACTTATGTTCGCTGTTGAGATGATGCGGGCCTACGCGGCTTGTATCCTGTTCGCTCTCTTCTTCTTGGGTGGCTGGCAATTGCCATTTGAGGACACTTTGGTAGGTCTACCGTATGTGGGCTTCATCTTTGACTTGTTAGCAAATGCAACGCCTGGATTAGTGGTTCTACTTCTCAAGGCGTACCTAATGTTCGCCTTCTTCGTCTGGGTTCGCGCTTCCCTACACCGTGTTCGAACGGATCAAATTCTCGAGTTTGGCTGGCGCTGGCTTCTACCGGCTTCGATGGTTAACCTCACCGTAGCCATCTGGCTACGTCTCGAGGTTTGGGATAGTACAGCAGCAGGAGGCTGGCCGATTTGGGCGGTTCCAGTCCTCTTTGGCTCATTCATACTCGCTTTCATTGTACTCGCCTTAGACGAGGACGAAGATGCGTTGGAACTTAACCGAAGGATGTATCATACTCAGGCCTTGGAGAAAGCCAGCCCAGGTACACACAGAGATTAGATTGGAGGTGAATGAATGGATAAATCACAACAGTACAACACTGGACACCCGCACGCGGTTCCTAACTTCCGCAACCTGATTATCAGGCCAATGTGGATGACTATGAAGACTGCATTACGAACAGTTCCTTTCCTAGGCCGACTAGGTCTTCTAAAGAATAATTATCACGGTCAACAGGTTACTATGACCGACGATTTTACCCAAGCGAGAATTGGTGACAACCATCTTTCAGAAGGACACACATATGCCGCTGACAGAGAATCTACCGACCTACTTCCTTTCCTTGAGAGACCAGTCACTGTGATGTATCCTTACGAGCGATTAGAAGACATGGAGCCATGGCTATTCGTTCCAGGAAATTACAACGGAAGGATAGGAATCGTTTGGGAGACCTGTACCGCCTGTAAGGCCTGTGTCAAAGCTTGCCCTAACGACTGTCTTCACATGACTTCTGAAGTTAGAGTCAATGTTCTCGACTTGACTGAGGAAGGTGACGAGTGGCACGGCTACGGTTCAGAAGTCGAGGCGGGTGGATACGCCGCAAAGCCAAAGGAAGAGTTCGAAGAAATAGAGGAATTCGACTTGGTCAATGAGCATTCTGCAGCTCCGCAACAATACGATTTCGCAGAGGTAATAGACATCTCCGGAGATACCGCTACCGTCCGTTGGATGGATGGATCTGGTATCGAGGATATTTCCACCACCGACCTCACACCGGCCGAGACAGATATCGTCAGCGGCCGAATAGATATCGGTCGTTGTATGTTCTGTGGATTGTGTGCTGAGGCCTGCCCATTCGAGTCATTCTTCATGACGAATGAGTACGATGGAATGTCCGGATACTCTCGTGAGGATCTTTGGTTCGATGCAGATAGAACTCGTGTACTTCCAGCGGTTCATCAAGAGCGAGTCGATATGGAACTTGCAAAACGCGCAAAGAAGGAGAAAGATAAGCGTGAAAGAAAGGCAGCTAGAGCTGCCAAGGAAGCGGAGGCTTGATTCCGATGGCTGCGAATTTCGAGGCCGTTGCATTCGTCATTATGGCGCTTGTTGCAATTCTCGGAGCTCTCGGCTGTGTCTACGCGCGCAGAGTAGCACATTCCCTTCTCTCTCTAATGATGACATTCTTCGCGGTTGCTGGAGTCATGGTATTAGCCCACGCCGAGATGTTGGCAGCGATTCAGATTCTAGTTTACCTTGGTTCGGTAATGCTTGTGGTTCAGTTCGGAGTTATGTTAACTCGACGCCAGATACAGGAAGGTGATGTTGAATGAAGGCCGTGGGAACCATCGCTCGCTTCGGCGTTTTTGCTTTCGTCCTAATTCTGCTAAGAGAAGTAATGGAACATCCGATGTGGGGGGAACCTGCTGTCGGAGCTCCAACCACACTCGACTTTGCAGTTTCAATCTTAGATGATTGGGCACTTGTCACAGTTGTCCTAGGAATCCTACTTTCGATGGCCATGATTGGTGCATCTTACCTCGTCCGTGACGAGCGCCTCGTCAATCTCCTTTACGATATGGGAGGTGATGAGTGATGATTGAAGCCAGTTGGATTGCCGGTCTTGGCGTTATTCTCTTTGGTATTGGATTGATTGGAGCCTTTAGTCGCAAGAATGCCATCGTCGTTCTGATGTGCATTGAAGTGATGTTGAACGCTGCCAATCTAAACTTCGTCGCCGGAGCCCTACATCATGGTTCAGTTGACGGCTGGGTATTCACCGCGGTTGCAATTGCAATAGCAGCCGCGGAAGTTGCTATCGGTCTTGCAATTCTACTTTCCTTGTACAGTACACAGGAGACAATTTCGCTCGACGAAGCGACTCTTCTGAGAAATTGAGGTGAAAATATGGGTGAAAATAAGCAGGAGTGGGATAGACTACTCTTCATATTGCCATTTCTGGCAATCGTACCTTACCTCTACAGCACAGGGGAATCATCAACAGAATATTGGTGGTTGATTGTCGCCGCACCATTGTTATTCTTTGCAACGATTGCAATTGCAGGTCAGGTTTGGAATGGCGATGAATTTTGGGTAAATCGCTTGAAGGAAGGAGGAATCCTAGGGCTTGGGGCGCTCAGCGTCTCTCTTTCCACCGCTATTTGGCTGATTTACGATTATCTCGATCACCATGGACATATAGAATCTGGAGATCCATTCAGCTGGTTGACCTTCGATGTCCTAACCTATGATTCAGAGGGATGGTCGATAGCTTCCTCAGGATTCAGTGGAATTGGTCTTGGAATCTATCTTGATGCGGTTAGCATAATGTTGCTGTTCGTTGCTACCTTCCTTTGCTTCCTTATCTGTTGGTTTGCAATCGGATACATGACTACTGATTCAATTAATGACAACTCCAACCACCGATTCTTTGCGGAATTCGTTCTATTCAGCATGGGTATGTTTGGAATGGTCCTTGCTGACAACTTCCTATGGCTATTCATCTTCTGGGAGATAATGGGTCTCTGTTCCTATCTGCTGATTGGATTCTATTACTGGAAGGAAAGTGCCGCCTACGCTGCAAAGAAGGCTTTCCTTACAACTCGCGTAGGAGACGTATTCCTACTGATTGGACTACTGATGCTCTACGACATATACGGCTCTCTAGACTTCGCCGTTGTCTTCGATGATCCATCTACCGGAGTAGGTGGAGCCGCGGTAGATGCGGCGATGTTGGAGACCGCACTACTAATGCTATTCATCGGAGCCGTAGGTAAGTCGGCCCAATTCCCACTACACGTTTGGCTCCCAGATGCGATGGAAGGTCCGACTCCAGTGTCGGCTCTTATCCACGCCGCTACCATGGTGAATGCTGGATTGTATCTCGTCGCTAGAATGGTGCCTTTCGTCGATGTTCATCATAATGGTGTGGCGGGAATGGAAGACTTGGGTCTCATCGTCGCTTGGGTTGGTGGGATTACTGCTTTCATGGCTGCGGCAATCGCCTTCGTACAGAATGATATCAAGAAGGTTCTAGCATATTCGACGATGAGTCAACTCGCTTACATATTCACAGGATTAGGAGCGGCTCTTTGGTTCTTCAATCACGATAAGCACCATGCGGGCGCTCTAGTCTTCGGCGGTGCTCTATTCCATCTCTTCAATCATGCCATGGCTAAGGGAATGCTGTTTATGGCGAGCGGTTCAGTAATCCACGAGGTTCACCACGCCCACGACCATTTGCATCATGGTGACCATGGTGACCATGACTTCGACCCTCAAGATATGCGTAACATGGGTGGCCTGGCCAGTAAACTACCGGTAACTGCCACAGCTATGATGTTTGGTTCGATGTCGATTATTGGGATTCCATTAATCGGTGGATTCTGGTCAAAGGAAATTATCGTTGGAAAGACCTGGTATGCTTACTTCAACGGAGCAGACGCATTGTTAGGGCCGGCTCTACTGATTCTAGCAACCGCTGGTATGACCGGCTTCTACATGTCACGAATGTGGTTCATGACCTTCGCCGGCGAGCCAAAGAACGAACTCGTCGATCATGTCCATGAGGAGACTCCCTGGATTAAGACCCCACTAGTGCTTCTCTCAATAATCACTGCTCTAGGAGGCTTCGGTCTCGCCCTTTATGGAATGGTAGATTGGTTGTCTGGAGAGACCGACCACCTATCCATCCACAAGTCTACATTTATCGATCAGGTGATTTACGAATTAGAGCATGCCTTCCTACCCGAGGATGAACAAGTTAGAATGGTTGGCTGGACCACTATTCTTCTATCTTTCATCATTGGTCCAATATTTGCCGCCCGTGTATATGGTGGTTCACTCAAGGAGGGTGAACAGGCAACACCATTGGTTCACTGGCTTACCAATCTATCTAGCAAGTTCGGTAGCCAGAATGTCGATGAATTAGCAAATTCACAATTTGCAGAGGCACTACAGAATCGTCTGTATTTCGATGACCTATACGAATGGGCACTCGGAAAGACCATCGTTCCATTTTCGGCCTTTGCAGCTTGGTTCGACGCTAATGTAATCGATGGAGTAGTCAAGCAGATAGAATCCAACTCCGTTTTCGGTTCTGTCCAGATTCGCAGAATAACAACCGGTAGTGCTCGTGACTACATTCTGATGGCAGCGGTCGGTGCACTGTGTATATTCGCTCTAATTTGGGGGGTGAGCGGTTGATTCAGTCAGATCCTCTAACATTCATCACACTTACACCACTATGCGTTGGTCTAACTCTGTTGGTTTTGCCATACATCGCTCCTGCTAGTATGGCTGATTTTACCCGTAAAATTTCTCGTTCACTTTCAATGGGAGTCGCCTTGGCAGTATTCGCCATCACCACCGCACTATTCCTTGGTCAAATTGGTAATATTGATTGGCTGAATATCACACAGGGTCAGTATGTTTTCCAAAATGATTCAGTGATTCTTCTGGAGAGCATCGGGGTCCGCTGGGTAGTCGGTGTCGATGCCTTGTCATTCCCAATGGTATGGCTCACAGCGATGCTAATTCCAGTCTCGATGCTTGTAGAATGGGATGCCAAGAAAGGACACCTTTTCCACCCACTAATTCTAATCATGGAGGGTGCATTGATTGGTGTATTCGTGGTACTCGACTTATTCGTCTTCTACGTCTTCTGGGAA
>CAZKVK010000003.1:8133-66570 GCA_964556195.1 uncultured Candidatus Poseidoniales archaeon | reverse complement strand
GGATTTGAACCCGGGCAAAGAGGTTGGAAACCTCTTGTGCTACCCCTACACCACGGACGCGCGGTTCGCCCAAAGAGGACTACTCTTTGACCGATTCGGTGTGAAAGGTGAGCATCGCAGACTACTGAATTTCAATAAGGAAGGACGATTCGCCTGCTCATGCTTCTAAGGCAGCGGCTAGGTATAGTGATGTTATTCATCTTCTTACCGATCAATTTACCACTTTGGAAGATGGTCTTGGAGTTACTAGGCTACACCCTACCTTGGGGTGATTTGCAACTATTCTTCGGATTCCTAGTATTGTTTGTAATAGGAGGTATGTTGACATTCACACCCCAACTGAAGTCTCCATTTGGTGAAGGAAATTAAAATTGTATGCCATACAATTTACTCGGCCATTCCGAATGTATTTTGAAGAGCAGATTTTCTACTTCATCCTGTTCATATTCAGCCAATAAAGCAGAACATAATTCGTCGGTTCTTTTCGGAATTGTCTTGGGCCCGAGAACAGCACCAGGTCGCCTAGGATCATCCAGAAAATCCGTTTCCATCCCCCATGGTGCTGATGCTTTTTCATGAGTCGATATCAAGCCCTCCACACTGCCTCGACCAACGCTAACCGTGCAGGGCAGGTCATGGGTGAAATTCGATGATACATCTGCAGGGGCATAGTGCCTAATCGTCTGCTCAATAGGAAGACCTGCCTGGATCGCCATTTGGGATATTTCAGTATAGGTTTGAGCGCCAGCATCCTCAACGTGCAATTGAATTGGAACCTTGGAAGTGGCGGCTTCAGCCATAATCTGGGAGAGATTTTCATTTGCTGCCGACCAAGTTTCCTCACTAACTTGGTAATGTGGCCTTCCAACCTCACCAAGGCAATGGGCCTTTCCTTCCTCAATCAATTCGAGAGCAAGATCGACCGATTCAAGGTGCAATTCACTAGCTCTATCAATTCCTAAATCTAAGATTTGATGTTCCCAAGCAACTGGGTGAGGACCGAGTACAACTCCGACAGTAATCGCAAATTTTTCTCTGACTTCCTCAGCCATCAAAATGGTTTCAGAATATGCTTGACGATAGCCATCTTTGTCGAGGGGTAACCTTCCACCAAAACCGGGTTTGTGAACCAGCATTATTCCACTTCCGCCAACCCGAACGAATTCTTCGATGGCTGATAGATAACGGTTCGAGCGGTCTAGGTGAATATGTTGGTCGACAACTGGACCCGTCCAGTGCCTGTCGACGATGAAACTCATGCCAATGCGCCTTCCTCGTCTAACTGAGCGCCCCAATGGCGAACTGCCATCTCGGCGACTCGTTTGGAGGATTGTCCGGTTACTACTCCGTGGCCATTATTGAATACCAAAAGATTGCAGTTATGCCTATTTGCATCTATGCGAATACAACCGACTCGCTCATCTTTTTTCACATCCGCAAATCGCGCCGCTGCCAAGTCTAACAGAACCGCTCGGCCGAATGAGAAACTAACCAACATATCTCCTGCTTCTGAGTGCAATCCTTCTTCAGACATTCCAAGACTTAGGAGAAGTTCTTGCATGACCAATCGGGCAACCTCTAATCTAGCAATTCCGTGAACTAAAACGCTACCTGACTCCTCCACCACGAAAGTCGCCCTAGGTTCCTTGTGACTAATTACAACCCAAGGCCCCGATTTGATGCCCTTTGCGAGTTTAACCGCGTCATTATGATTGATTGGCTTGCTGGGGATGAAACGGAAGGTCTGAGTTTCGACATTGACCCTAATCCTAACATCATCGTCCAAAACTAGCCCCCCTGAGTTTGCATCGATTGCATGGTTTCGGAATCCGGACAACCTTCGAAGGACCTCACCAATGAGGGCAGACGTGGTTGATGGACCGGAACCATCAGAGATGGGCCTGTTGTATTGGAGTCATCAACCCTGCCCTCTCTAAGGTCTGCAAGAGCGCCTCTAATCCTCGCCACAATTCGGGAAGACCTTTCTGAGATTAATTCAGCACTGAGGCCTTTGTTTTCCTCTTGCCACCATGCTGCGCTCGAAGCTGCTGCTGCACCCAATTCTGCATCGACTCCTTTTGCGGCCTCAACACGACTTGCGTTCGCACTTCGCAATTTTTTCCAACGCCTACCAATTGTGACGCTAGAAAGTAGAGAGGACATGGATACCTGCTCATCGGCGGCACGTGTCATCCAATCTACCCATGATTCGTCATCCATAGATGGTTCAAGTGCGTAAATAGGCAAACCCCCACGGGCGTTATTTGCGTGGTGCAGTAACCGCATAGGTTCGGGATCGGGAATTGTTGGACCATCGACTTCGTAGATTGTCAAATCATCCAATAGGCGACCAAGGACTGTACCGGAAGCCATAGCTGCAGCAACATGCACTCCAGGGCTTTCTTGGTCTTCCTTTTCCTCTTCTGGCCATCCTCTGATTTCATCCTCGGAGGCTAATAGAGCAATCCCATCCCAATGTTCTCGGGTTCTGAGTACAGTTGGCATTCGAACGCATGGTAGGTGAGGCCAGAGCAGAACTCTACCACCATCCGGATCATCGAAAATCACCGGATTCCAAGCCAATTTTGTTGCGCTCATAATATCCCGAATCGTCTGTATGGCTTGACTTAAACGGTCAAACAACCGCTTTCAGAGCCTATCCTGCGGTGGTTGGATTGAAGGAGGGGGAGTGCGCGGATATGTCTGAGAGAGATGGCTGAACCGCGCTCCTCCGAACCCGTTGTGCTACTGAATGAAGTATTTCCCGGCGATACAAATGCCCTAGATACACTATTTGGTGGTCGCCTGATGTCAATCATGGATACTGCCGCTGGAATGGCTGCTAGCCAATTCGCTCACAATGAATTCGTCACAGTCTCAGTTGACGCTTTGAAATTCAAGAGACCAGCTTACCAAGGTGATGTTATTCGAACAATAGCAAGAGTTGTTTGGACCAGTCGAAGAACCGTAGGTGTCCTAGTAAGATCCTGCAGGATGACACGTTCAAACTGGGATCCCGAGGAAATTTGTTCTGGATTCTTTTTCATGGTCGCAATCGATGATTCAATGCAACCAGTAGAGGTCCCTCAATTTACTGCAACCAGCGACGAAGAGAAAGAACTCTGGGATTCGGCGCAAAGGGCTCGCGATGCAATGCGTTGAATTTACGGATTGACGAAATTTATTGTAAACGGATAATTGTACATTTGTCCTGCCTTTAGTGCATTATTTGCATTAACAGACCAAACGAGATAAAATATCCAATGAACAAGGACTGTAATGATGCCTAGACAAACCACCATCAATGCAGTATGAACCAGAAGAGCTAATGTAAATGTAAGCGAAGCATTGAGAGATTGTGCTAAATGATGTTTCAAGATAGTATCTTCACTAGTATTTGAAGAGTACAAAATTAATGGTACAACCCAACTGAAAAAAGGGAATATTAGATTTACCAATGAACCACAGAGGTGAGAAGCAGTCCCACTCCCTGTTTCTCGATCTTTGTGGACGAAAACTACTGACGGGGACTGTTCTTCCATGATTGTCCATACATTGTATCTCATTTGAACTCATTGTCAACCATTTCTACCCGTCGAATTGATGACCATATCTCCGCCCGCGCAATCCATGCCGGTGCTGAATGTTGCCTTTGTTGGCAGTGAAAAACTTGCCAGAAAGTTAGCGAAATCTAACGATGTTCGAGATATTGAATCGTACGTTTACAAAGAACTGCGACAGGGTGAAACCTGCGTTCTGTCTTTACTTCGGCCACTAAGGCATCCGGAGAAACTTAGACCTCTTCTCTCAGTTCTCAACGTAGCCGAGGTCGGTATTGTCGAAATCACAAATGTCGATGCGGCTCTAGGAGAGATTCTGGTATCTTTTGGTGCGGCTGGAATAGACAGAGGTATTGCGATCATCAATCCTACAGAGGATCAATGGGTAGATTCCGAACAAGTCAATATGATTCTCGCACAGGCCGGCCTTGAGACTTGGAAGTTGTATGAATCGGTTCCTGATTCACATGATTTGAGAGAGGAACTGTATCAACACATGGATGTGGTTGGTTCGAAAAATACCTCATCGAATTTGGTATTACCTGTTGACCAACATTTCAACGTCAAGGGAGTTGGGTTAGTTGCTATCGGTTATGTGCAATCGGGTGTTGTGAACAAGCATGACGAGGTAGTAATTTTGCCAGCAAATGAAACAGGGGTGGTTAGATCTCTGCAAGTAATGGATGACGATGTTGACGCGGCCATTGCGGGTGACCGTGTGGGTGTTGCATTGAGAAACCTGAGAGAGGAAGCATTGCATCGTGGATGTATGATTATTCATCCCGAATCAGAGGCACTTATTCGCCATGAAAATTCCCAGATAAAAATCAAAACAGCGCCTTTCCAAAAAAGAAAATTATCTAATGAAGATGTAATACATGCAGCCGTTGATTTGCAATTTGTTGTTGGCAGAATAAAGCAAGTTGAAGGAGACATGATTTCTGTTGAATGGGAGAATCCACTTTGGATTAGAGCCGAAGGCTCGCCACAGATATTGATTACACAACTCGACGCTATGCCGATGAGAATCATTGGTAGTGTGGAAACCATCGTAGAATCCTAATTTCGTTTATTCTGAAATTGTAGCGGAACTTTCGGCGCTCGTGTCACGCGCGCGCAAGCCGCTCCTAAGCCTGCTCGGCTTCCCGAGCAGTTATAGCCTCAAGGAGGCGCTGGGCCGAGTGGGATGTACTCAGCCGGGCGTAATGCCCGACTGGATGAAGGAGATTCGGAACTATTCGATAACCTGAATCTAGTCGGCATAAGTGGGAGATTTTGCGGAATCCTAACAGAGCGACAGCTTACCTTTGAGGACTACTCTGGATATGGAATCAGAATCAATCTCTCCAACATCTCAACCCTCCGAAATATCAATCTAGCAAAATTGCCGAATAGTTTCCTTACCATAGGCACTCTTGGGGTTTGGGTAGGTGCTACTATAATCACCCCTCCATTTGGTTGGATAGTCGCCGTAACAGGTGCTCTTTCGGTGTTCGGCTATCTAAGAATGAAGAATCCTGTATTGTCGATTGAGACGAATGCTGGAGACAAATACCTCGTTACAGGAACTCAGTCAGAATTACTTCGGTTATGTATGATGGTTGACAGAGTTATGCACGGTAGTACAATCGAAGAGGCAAAGGCAGGTCTTCAAGAACTAGAGGAAGAAAGGGAAAGATTTCTTGCTGAAAATCAGCCCAAGGCTCTTCTCAATGCACCAGAAACCATAGAGGATTATGATCGTACAATCTTTGAGGCTGAACCGGTTTCTTCGATGTATCCCTCAGCAGTAAAAACTACCTCAAATCCCATGACCTCTGGGTTGACCGAATCTGAGTTTGCACGACCTATTACTCAAGAAGGTGGGATTTTTGCTTCTCTAGACGCTCTGGAACAAAGTCCACCTACAACCTCTAATCTTCCTGCAAAATCGGCTGATTCTCGCTCTGCGTACGAAAGAGCGTGGGGGCGCCCAGAATCTCCTGAATGGTATCACGAAAAGGAGGCTCCACAGGAGGATAGACTTGACGAGGCTTTCTCAGATGCTATGGGTTCATTCGATATGTTTGGAGAAGGAGGTCTGTTCGGAGTTGAATCTCCTACCAATAACGTGACTCCGACAAATTACAGTGAATCTGAACCGAGTATGGACTTCTCACTATTCGATGATGCACCAACAACACCTCAGCCCACAACAAACGGTATCACAACACCTACTTCGTATTCACCACCGACTACATCGAATCCAAATAAACCTCTATCAAGTTCACAGATGATTCGGTCGGCACAATCCCGGCATGGTCAACCACAATCAACCAACGCTCCAACATGGGGTCTTCCAAATCCAACCGAAAATGCTGTTCGCGAAGAGTGTAAGCCGGGTCTAGTAAAGACGGCAAAGGCACGCTATGCATGGCAAAGCGAGAACCAAACTAGAGCATTATCCGCTCCAACTACAGACCCAGAAAACTTTGGGGAAGAATTCCCTGCAGTGTCGAAACTCGCCAATAGTATGACCAGTGGTCGTGTTCGAAGTTCAGCAGGTAAACCAAGGAAACAAAATTGGCTTGCTTCGCTAATTTCTCCAACCCAATCAAGGAGGCAATATGCCGATGTTTATGGCGATGAGGATGGCGATACTCATAGTGGAGATGCAAGGTTCAGGTCCAGTCAACTCCTCAGGTTACGGTCGGATCAAGACCACCAAGCTGATGTAGCTACAAGGGCTAGGGAAATGACTACCACTTCTAGTCCTTCATCAGCTAGAGATGCACTTGACAGTGTCGTGGAGCGGGTTGCATCTGGAGAAGAAAGAGAAACAACCAGTAACTCAGAAAATGACCAACTAAGATTTTCCCAACTTCGTCTGACCAGTCAGAAAGGTGATCGTCGATTACCTGGTATTCGCCAATTGAAGTGAAGTCTCACTTTATTCCGGCTATTCGTCGATATCTGTCTACACGCGCGTGATAGACACCGCGATCAATTGAGGCGATTCCAGAAGTACCAAGTCCTCCTAATGTGAATGAAGAGGTGACTGTGGCGTGAACTAGGGAATTTCTAATCGCTTCAATATCACTCAATATTCCCTGCCTACCTACAAGGTATGCAATTAGGGAGCCCGCGAATGAATCACCACAACCTGTAGGGTCAACAATCTCATCAGTAGGGTATGCAGGTAGTGATAGTATACCCCCTGGAAGTATTGCAAGGACCCCACCACTTCCACGCTTGGCGATTAAACAACGAGGGCCAGGACCCGCGGCTGAACCACCATGTAGAGCCTCGCCAGAGATGATAGATTTCATCGCGCGTGGCAGAATTTCATCACCAGCAATAGCACAAACTTCCTGTTCATTTATTACCACTAAGTCGACCTTTCGCATGGCTTCGCTTAGAGTCTCAAATTCAGTCTCAATCCAGAGCATGAAAGTGTCTAGGACGGTCAACTGAGCGCCGGGGCATTGGTCCAATACCGCTACTTGAGTAGCAGGGTGAGTACTGGCACAGAAGAGAACTTCTGGGTTTTCCCAGGCTTCTGGTAACTTTGGTTTAAATTCACCTAGAACATTGACCTCTGTTGCTAATGTCTCAACAGATTCCATAGCACCCTCGTACTTGCCTGACCATCGAAATGTTTCTCCATCGGCGCGTAGAACTCCGGCTAAATTCAATCCGGCTTTCTCGAGAATCATTTGATCGTAAACTGCAAAATCATCACCGACGACCCCTACCAGACCGACCTTAGTTGGTTCTTCGTCCTTGGTTCGAAGGTGGAAAGAGGCAGCAAGTCCAGAGTATACAGCGGCACCTCCGAGCAGGTCTGAGCCGCTTCCAGCTGGAGTTTGGATGTCATCATATCCGATTGAGCCAACGATTACCATGTCCATACTCTCACCTCAATTCAACAATTCCGGATGTTCCTCAAGATACCGGATTGTTACATCTCTGTTTCGGAAATCTTCTTCCGAAAGAATTGCTTGATGCAATGGGATTAGGGTTTCGACTCCTAAAATCATAGTCTCGGCAAGAGCGGAATCGAGCCTTCTAATCGCCTCTTCTCTATCTCTTCCCCAAACGATTAGTTTGGCGAGTAATGAGTCGAATGATGGTGGCATATCGTATCCAGTGTGAGCATGAGTATCTACACGAACACCTGGGCCTGCAGGCCAATGGCATTCCCAAAGTCGACCTGGGGACGGCTCCAAAGTTCTCGGGTTTTCGGCATTCAGTCGGGCCTGAATCGCATGGCCTGATATCTCAATATCATCTTGTGAAAGAGGTAGGCTTTCTCCGGAGGCGACTCTGATTCCAAGCGAAACTAGGTCGTGTCCAGTAATCATCTCAGTAACCGTATGCTCTACCTGAACTCGAGGATTAACTTCTAGGAAGTAGAACTCGCCATGAGTATCTCTTAGGAATTCAAAGGTTGCTAATCCCTTGTAACCGACCGCTTTGGCTCCTGCTACGACACGGGCGCCGATATCGGTTCTAACATCTTCAGATAACCATGGACCTTCTTCGAGAATTTTCTGGTGACGGCGTTGAATAGAGCAGAATCTCTCTCCGAAATGAATTGCATTTTCACCGTCTCCAAGAACTTGGAATTCCACGTGTTGTGCACCTTCGATAAATTTCTCCAAGAAGACTCTGTCATCACCGAAGGCGGAAAGGGCTCGTCCTTGACATAGGTTCAGAGCCGATTCAAATTCATTGGAAGAATCGACCACCTGCATACCAATTCCACCACCACCAGCGGCCGCTTTGATGATTACAGGGAAGCCGATATCATCGGCGATTGATGCGGCTTCTTTGGGATTAGAAACCGGTCCAGGAGACCCCTTTGCGATGGGTAACCCCGCCTTAGACATAGTCTCTCGAGCAGTGATTTTGTCGCCGAGGATTCTCAACACCTCTGGACTTGGGCCGATGAATGTAATTCCCTCCTCGGCTAACCTATCAGCGAAAATTGGGTTCTCGGCAAGGAAGCCATAGCCTGGGTGTACGGCGTCCGCTCCGACCTCTTTGGCGGCAGCTACAATTGCCTCTATGTCGAGGTAAGATGCTAGAGGATCATCTCGGGCAATGTGAATCGCTTCATCGGAAAGTCGGACTGGTGTAGTTAGCCGGTCTTCACGACCGTGAATCATTACCGCCTCAACTCCTAGTGTCCTTAGAGAACGCAAAATTCGCAAGGCTATCTCACCTCGATTTGCAATCAGCACCCTGCGGAACATCAAAGGTCGCTGTAGGCTGAATCCTATGTAGAGTTCGGCGACCGCCGTAGGCGGTCGTGGGAAAGAAAATGTAAGAAAAATCGCTACAATCAGTAGACGTCTCGTAGATATCTCTTGTCGGTTTTCATCATTCCAACCTCTACGAATTCTTTGGCCTCATCTGGGGTCATACCACCATGTTCTGCACATATTTGGATTAGGGTTGAATGTACGTCCTTAGCCATGTAATTCTTGTCGCCACAGACGTAGAAGTAAGCTCCACCATCGATCCAATTCCAGATTTCTTCGCCGTGCTTTGCCATTAGATGTTGGACGTATACCTTCTCATCTCCAGCGCGACTCCATGCTAGGTCGTGGCGATCGAGAACTCCTCGCGCCTTCCAGTCTTCCATTTCATCTTGATAGTAGTATTCTCCTTCTTCGGTCCAGTCGCCAAAGAATAGCCAATTGCGACCCTTGTCATCATTGATATCACGCTGTTGAAGGTAGGCACGGAAAGGAGCGATTCCAGTTCCTGGACCGACCATTATGCAATCGGTGTTACCGTCTTCAGGTAAGATGAATGAACGGGTTGGTGACATGAATACGCCAATCTTGGTATCATCAACATCACAACGATCGGCCAGGTAGCCAGTGCAAAGACCAGTTCGGTCTCGCTCGTGGTGATAATATCGGACGATTCCTACGGTCAAGTGAACTGTTCCAGGCTCATGCTCTGGACTACTAGCGATAGAGTATAGACGCGGCTTCAGCCGGTCCATCCCATCGACGAATTGTTGAGCGGTAAATCCGATGTGTCCGAAATCACACATGGCATCAATGTAATCGCGAGACCAGATGTAATCCTCCATGGCATCTGCGTCTTCCGTTAGATTTCTCCAAAGAATTTCAGCTGGGTCACAGGCTGCACCGATTTCTTCGTAACCTTCTGGGACGTCTTCGCCTTCTCCCGAGCCCGACCAATCTACCAGAAGTGCTCCATCCTCGGTTGATACTCGATGTCTGCGAGCAATTCTAATCTCCACAGGTCCATCACCTCCCATTCTGTTGCCAATATTTTGAAGCCATTTCTTTGAAACTCGATGGATCTCTAGATGATCGGTGAGGGCTTCCTTTAGTGTAGTCTCACCGAGATGTGTTTCTACCAATTCATCTCCACTGAAGTTGGCTGTTGAGAGTAAATCCTCAACCAACTCAGGTGGACAGCGGGGGATCACACCCAGTGCATCTCCGGCCTTGTATTCTAGACCAGAATCTCCCAAATCGAATACTATGTGGCGAGTTTCCTTTCTCGAGCCTTCTCCATTAAGAACGTGATTTTCCGTTAACTTAGAGGTATACGGGTTCTTTGCACTCCAATCGGACATAGTACTCACCAGCGTGTCGCCGAATCGAAGTCCGTTTATCAAACAAGGGGGATTAGGTTCGCCCGCGTAGCGGGCGTTGAGACCCGAATGGCTCAAGTCATGGACGCCACATGGAGAGTCATGCCGCGCGTGCAGTTCCTCGGCACGGGGAATGCTTTCTCACCTCATGGAAGGATGCATGCGCTGATTTTAATTGATGAAAAAATACTGGTCGACGCACCGCCAACACTGCTACCACAATTACGACGCGTAGGAGTCTCAACCAACCAGATTGAGCACCTATTGTTTACCCATTGGCATGCTGATCATATGTTCGGATTTCCATTTTTCATTCTTGAGAGGAGAGTTGTCTCTGATGCTGAAAATCCTTTGAATGTATACCTCAGACCGGGGGGAAGAGAGATTCTCTACAACCTCAGTAATGTTGGTTTTCCAGGAAGCTTGAGCCAAGTTCTAACCGATGACATTAATTGGCTGGAAAGCGAATCTGGAGAAATAGAAAAATCGGATTGGAGTTACGAGAGATTCAGAGTGGTTCACACTCCCGAGACCGATCCACATGGCTATATGCTAACTCACAAGAGTGGATTCAAACTACTGCATTGCGGTGACTCCGGCCCTTGTCAGGAGATTGAATCACGAGCCACAGAAGCTGATGCTATTCTGATTGAAATGGGGGTGCCAGATTTTGTCGAGAGCCCTAATCATCACAATCCTAGCCAAGTTAATTCACTGGCTGAAAGACATCCACATGCGACAATTCTAGTCACTCACAATTACTCGGATGCTTTGGATCAAGAAGGAGGTTTCCCTACACCGAAATTGAACGAGGGGATCGTTCAACTTGAGGATGGAGATGAATTGCTCATTGACGAAAATAATGATAAGATTCATGTTAGAAAATAATAGTCAAATATTATCTTCTATAAATATGTAGGGGGCGGAAAAAGGACCTGATTTTACAATTGTTTGACGAATTTGGTATTGTGATTTTCAATACTCATAACCATAATTTCAATTCTGCTTTATCAAAGTCAAATCTATTCCTTTCTCTTAGGTGAAAAAAGTAAACCAATTTCACCAACTATTTCAAAAAAAGGCCTACTGAACTGTTAATTTAGAGAAATTCTTTCGGTCGAATGAAAAAATCATTACCATATTAGCAACTGACATAATGAGGCATTTCTTCACCATAGGCCCGGCAACTTTCATTACCTCTAACGCCCTCGTGAAGAATCCGCGTTTACTTCCGATGACTCCTGACACAGGACGAGGCGGTGGACTTGGAAAGATAAGCGGTTGTGTGTTAAAATATGGAAGGAAATATTTTCGAGAAGATTTTGGGACAAGATTCCCTCTTCCTCGATAGAAAGGCCTTCGACCACGCTTTCGAACCCACTACTCTACCTCACCGAGACCGCGAGGTGGAGGCGCTTGTAAGAAATTTAGTCGACGCCCTCAACGGGCATATTCCATCCAACATGCTACTCTACGGTGTTCCTGGATCGGGTAAGACTGTGGTTACCAGATTCGTCTTGGGGCAACTCAGAGAAAAGGGGAGGGAAATGGGCCAACCTGTGCGCACCTACGAAATCAACTGTAGGCAAGTAGATACCCGCTACAGAGTTGTACAGACTTTGGCAACAAAATTGACTCAACGAGGAGATGTGCCGATTCCATTCACTGGTTGGCCCACTGACAGAGTCCTAGAAAATCTAGTTGAAAGGATGGATCGTGCTGGTGGAGTTCACATTATCGTACTCGATGAAATTGACAATCTAGTAGAACGTGCAGGAGATAATCTGCTGTACAATTTGACCAGCCTCAACACAATCCTGAAACGCTCACGATGCTGCATTATCGGAATCAGTAATGATTTACACTTCACACAGTTACTTGACCCAAGGGTATCTGGCCGACTTGGTCAAGAGGACCTAATTTTCCATCCATACGGAGCATCTGAAATTACAGACATTCTCACAGAGAGAGCCAAGACTGGTCTACGAGATGATGTTCTCGATCAGGGTGTTATACAACTTTGCGCTGCCTTGGCTGCACAAGAGCATGGAGATGCACGCCGGGCTTTGGACCTTCTGAGAATCTCGGTACAAAAGGCCGAACAACGCTCTCAGACTAAGGTAGACCCACGACACGTCAGGCTTGCACAATCACAATTGGAGCATGACCAAGTTACACCGGTATTGCAGACTCTTCCGCTTCATCAGAAGTTGGTTCTTTTTGCAATCAGAATAAACGAGGATAATGGACTTCGAAACATCTCTACTGGAGAAGTATACAGAACATACTCCGATGCGTGTCTGAATGTTAACGTTGAGCCATTGACTCCAAGGAGAATCTCTACCTTGCTGAACGAGTTGGATACACTCGGCATGATTATGGCTAGGAATGTCAGCAAGGGAAGAGGTGGACGTAGCAAGCAGGTCAACTCTGCAATTCCAAAGACGGTTGATGCAATAACTACGATGAGCGACGCGGACCCACTAATCGCCGAAGCCGCTCGATGCCGCTACCGGTTGCAGGGCCATTTTTGAGGAAATCAGCCATTCTATGGTTTCCTTTACCTATTCTGCTAGAAATTTCGAGGCCCTTTAGGGCCTCAACGGTTAAACCAAGTTCTTAGGTCGCCGCACCCGATGTCGCTCGTAGACAACGACTGGTACTCGGCGCTTACCAACCCGAGTCGAACCGTTTCGACAGGTATGTTACTGCTTGGAGGATGGGTGCTATTGCTCACAATTGTCAACGTTACAATTGGCGCATATTCACCAGGATTCAAGGCACTTTGGCTTGGATTCCTCAGCAATGGTTCTCTCGGTGATGTATACACAGAACACGATGGAATCTCAATCTTAGTCGACGATATTGTCTTCGGAATTCTAGGAATTGTCTTGATTACCTTGGGTCATCTAGGTATGAATAACGCGGTCGAAGGCGGTACAATTTCAGCCATTAAGGAACTACAAAGTTGCATGTCTGGATTATTCTCTGGCGAAGATGGTATTCGAAAGTCGATTGCAGATTGGATGATTGCGTTTGCAATCGTCTTCTACCTTGCTTGGTCAGCACAATACAATACATGGGTAGACCCTGGTGTGTTCGCTGTCAGTGTAATTCCATTCATGTTCGGAATCGGCCTGAATGTGTTGGACAAGGCCGAATCTTGAGATTGTTGAGCCTCAAGCCCTGTCCATTGCTGCGAGAAGTTCTCTACAACGTGACTTAGAATCAAAGCCAGTCCAACGAAGTACAACTCCACGGTTAGGCTGACCATAAAGAACCACGGCACCCAATGGTGCCATCGGGTGAAGAATTAGAGGGGCTAGGTCTTCTTCACCATCCACGTCAATCAGACAAGTTTTGTCGTCCTCATTCCAGACCTGTAAAGCGCCCGCACAGGCATGGAATAGATCTGAGCTCAATTGACCTGCAGGATTCTCGCAGGTGCGTCTTGTATCGTAAAGTGAGAGATCGATTGCCGAAGCCGCTTCCCACTCTTGTCGCTTGGTCTTACCATCGATTAGAGCGATGTCTGCGGGACTTCCCAAATCTTGTAGGGCTTTGACCGTTACATCACCCACTGCGATGATTGGGCCATGGCTACCAAATATTTCTTCAAGGACGGCTCGCATTGCTACGCTTGTATCGTCCTCTGGACCCGTAAACAATTGTCCAAACGGGTCCTTGAGGTTCGCTTCTACCTCTTCTGTCAAGATTAGATTGACTTCACCAGCATCCTCGGGGAGATATGATTCGCCATCTATGTCAATCTCTCCTTGGCGAATTCTAGAGCTTGAAATTGGCTTGCCATCGTGGCCGATTACATACTCAACCTTGAGAATTTCGAGAGGAGGTAGACCATTACTCTCGCGCGCGAGATTAATCCTCTGGCAACCCGTTGCTGTCTCTGGTGTGCATAAAATGGCTGATGCTTCCTCATGCCAAGGTGCAGGCCCATCTTCATCTTCCAGTAAATGAATAGAAATCCGGGTAGATTCTTCACCAATAGATTCTACAAATTTCAGCGACCTTTCGGACCATGATTCGATGCGAGGGTCTTTTGCATGTGCTATCCGGTCACTGGTTAACCATACCTCGATCCTTTGACATTTGGAGAGTCCATGCTCGATCAGGGACCGATGCCCTGCATGAAAGCGGTCGAAAGTACCGCCAACCAGTCCTAGTGAGTGCATCGTTAATCACCCGGTGTATGAAGTCTTGAGAACTTCGGAAAAAGTGTGTGCCCCGGGGCGTAACGGTGACCTTCATCGCAATGCTCGGGCACCTGACCCACCCCGGGACGTCTGTTGGACTGTGGGGTTGTCCCGTAAGTCATTCCGGTCTCTTCCGTTCTCGGTCGTCCGGGGACCCATCACAATCCGACCGTATGTTTTGCCCCGACGATCATTCCCCAGCAGTGGGTCACGTCGGTCTTCGACATACGGCAAATCCCGTTCCGTGGTACCGTGATTCATCCTACTAACTCCGGCGTGGGGCTTTCGTCGGCACGGTGTTGCCGGTCGGGCATCGATGGGTCATGGGGTCCCTTGATGAACCCCTCGCATTGAAAATATTAGCAATAAGCGACCAAAATTGCCAATTTTTCGTGTTTTTTCGGTATTTCAATCATAATCGGCTTTGCTGTCCGGATAAACCCTCATGGTAGCCTGAAGCTTTCAATATGATCCTCTCTGCAATATGTGAATCGCCTTGCATTGCTACCTCGTTGCTAATCGGTGGCCATTTCTCTATTGGTTGGGCCAACCAACCTACCATTGGATGGGTCCTACCGGTGCTTGGCGAGCCCCCCTCAAGAACTGTGTCCAGTGATTCCATTAGGTCGAGAAGCGGGGCTGCGCTTTCTGGCAAGGTTCCTCTTTCTCTACGTGACCTAAGACGTCTAGCGAGGGAATTACGAATTTCAGGACTACAACCGGGATGAAATCTATCACTAAGCCCAGGAGCACTACTGGGTTCTCCCTTTGGGCGTAGAATTGCAGCGCTCCAAGGGATTGGATTATCCAGTAACCAATCGAAAGAGGATTCTTCAGATAGAAGATTGGTCAATAACTCAGGAGCCAGCAAAGCCCACCAGTCTAATGGTAGAGTGTCTACAATCGCCTCCAAGCCTTCTATCTGCAGTTGTTTAGTATCACGAATTCTTTCAACAAGCAAAGACCAAATCTTGAGGTCGTGGTCTATTGGGAATTCATTTGCCCTTCTTAGAATTCCTTGCAACACTGGACCATAACTAGCTACATCGGCTTGCCCCCCTGTGTAAATCCAGTCAACCGCTTGTAGTGCTGCTAGAGAATTACTAGGTGGATGAACCAGCCAGGCCTCCAATGCCCAGTGAATAAGATCCTCTTGCATATCTTGCGGTAACCATGCTGCATTGCTGAGAAGTTGGGCTGCGACCCAAGATGCACCCGGCGAAGCATTTGTTGGATCGGTTGCCGGACGTGTTCGAAGGGCTATTTCTGAATCGTTATGCAAAAGGAAGCGCAGTTTATCGCTAAATATCTCTAATACTTTTGGAGGTGCTTCATCCGCAACCTCTGCAAGTCTCTCAAGTGGGAGATGTTCCAAATCCAGCAAAGCTATCCATTCGGAATCAAGTCGGGAGTGTAATCTCTGCCAACGATGCCAACGTGTCCTAGGAGGAGATGCTATCCAAGCGGCTATTGGATAACTCGCCTCCATCATATTCGACCAATCCTCATTTCCTTCAGGAAATTGAGCAATTGCTGAACCTATCATAGAAGAATCTGCGATGTTGCTGGGAATTATTTCATCGTCAAGACCTAAGATTGTCCATGGAGAAGGTGCTACCTCATCATCCTCAGTGGCTTCTGGTGCTGTGGGTACTGGGTCTACCAAACGCACGGGCATATCCCTACCACCGAGAGTGCGGAGCCTTAGCCAAGGTAGGGGCCTTAGTGGGTCTACAATAAGCTCATCAAAAATTTCGAGTGGTTGGCGGGATTGAGTTGAAAGTGTCAATCTCAAATTCGGATGGGAAATTACAGCACTTAGGACGTCATCTGGAATTGAATTGGGAATCTCCAGAACCAAGGGTGGCCTATCTAACTCAGATACTGCCCATTCGATTAGCGACGTTGTTGCAGTAGTTGCTAAGCCGCGTGTATCGAACAACCTCAATCCACTTTCCTCTGTAGAGAAGGTTGCTTCCTTCCAATCCTTTCTAAAACGCCTCCAAGTTGATTCCTCCGTCCTTACCCTTCGAGTAGAGGTTAGACGTTCTCTCAAGCTATTCAGCCTACGACGTCTTTCGGATGGTGTCAATCGAGGATGGGCTCGAATTATCCAAGAGTCTAGGCAAGAAATTGGAAATTCCTGGCCGCCAGAATCTAATCCTCCTAAATCGGCGATTACCAGTGCATTCGCGCGTGCTGTTCGCAATAGCATACTCCTAGGCAACCTCTCCTCCATTACCGCCGATACAGGCTCCTTTGGTCGGATATCCGGCGATTGGTTGTGGCAATTGCCGAGAGTCCATGCTCCTCGATGATGGCTAGCTTCTGGTAGAGGAGGGTCTGGACGACGCGTTGGAGATTCGAACCAAATTCCAGGGGCCAATGCCACCGGCTTATCTGGATCTACTAAACGGGCTCTAACAATTCCAAGAGTTTGGTTTTCTCCGGCGTAGGAAGAAATGGTTTCAGGATTATGACTTGAGGGGGGTTCAGGTAGCATTTCCATATTGGTCAGATCAAACCATCTCGGTGACCTCTCTCTCAATACAGCCCAAATCCATGAGACCCCCTCGCTTCCTGTGGAGGTGGCTTCGGCCACAGAGCCTCTCGCAGGTCGGTCGGGAATTAGTACAAGTGGAGAGTCTATTGGGGCAAGAAGTCCTAACAGAATGTTTGCCCCATCTCTGGCCAGCAAGCAATATTTGTGGGAGGGAGAGGGGAGGGGGAGTACCTGAATAGCTCTCGCCAACTCATCTGAACGGATTGCCTCCCAACCAGATTGTGTAAGATGAAGACGAGCACCGCGAGCACCAGCTACTTGGTCACTGGCTACTAGTCCATCGTTTCTCATCCTTCTAAGCTCAGCCGAAGCGTGAGAAATTCTCAATCCCGAATCACGAGCGAGAATACTGACCGTTGTTCCGCCGTCGGTCAATCGATCTAGCAGTCTACGACGGTGTGCACTGCGAATTCTCTTGAGAACAGTGTAATCGGGAGATGGGTCAGTGATTTCCAGTTCATCCGACACTAATTGCCCTCTCCTAATTCAATTAGTTCGACTGTCCTACTTAAATTATGCTTTTTAGTTACATTTTATTACACATTTCCTATGGAAAAAGTAACAGTTTCATTTCTGCACCGACTTTGATTGTGAAATCTAGCCTATTCTGTGCAACTATTTGTAACAAAGAGAGGTTGTAAGGTGCAGAACTGTTATATCAACGCCTGCCGTCCTGTCGGTAACGGACTCGATATGCGGCCGGTTTGACTCGGAGGAATAGACAGAAATGGACTCGCAGAACTTGCGCGAACTAATTCGAAAATACCTCTCAGAGCGGCCGCGAAATACAATCGAGATATCTGCATGGCTAGCGAGTCAGATGGATTCTGCAAACAACCCCTTGGACATAACGAGGATCCTAGAATCGGATGAACAAATCACCCGAATAGGAACCGTTCGTAAAAGTGGGATGAGGAGAGCTGAGTCGCCTGTGTCCGAATGGGCATCCAATAGCTGGGTGGAACATCACGAGAGAAAAGGGTCCGGCCAAAATAAGGAGAGATGAAAATGCGCACAACAAGACTACGACAAAAAATAAAGAAATTTCTAAACGTCCGAGGAGAGGCAAATACCACCGAAATCCTCGAACATGTCAACTCCACCATGAGGCATGGCACTACCCCTCAGCAACTTGGAAATGTTCTCTCAAAGGACAAGGACATACTCAAGGTATCTACAACAAAGCGTGGCGGTGCCCTCTCCGGCCGTTACGAAATCTGTGTTTGGACATTGAGACCTGGAGTCCTAGAAGGCGAGAATTGAATCGTAATTCCTGTACATTCAGGCTTCCAATTCTACAGACCAGTCACCGCTACGTGCTAAACTATTCATTGTCGCTCGGTGAGCAAAAGCGTTCTGGCTATCTTCATTCGAGCCACTCGCCCAAGTCTGTAAAGCGTGCGCGAGTAGGGCCCTACCATAGGAGTAGGATAATTGCCAAGGATGTTCGACACCCATGCCATTCATCAAATTGAGATGTGCTGTTGCATCTTTATCTGACTGACCGCCAGAAAGGAAGACAATTCCAGGGAGGTCATGTGGTACGTGGGCGGTCAGACAATCGACTGTCATTTGTGCAACCTTCTCTCGAGTGCCCTGATCATCACAAGCTTTGCCTGGTAAGACCATGTTTGGTTTGAGTAAAGCCCCAGGAATATGAACGCCCTGAACTTTACACTCTGCAAAGGTTGCATCGAGGATTCTTGCAGTGACTTCGTAACATGTTTGTGAATCGTGGTCGCCATCCATCAGTACCTCTGGCTCGATGATTGGAACCAAGCCCTGTTCCTGACAAATCGCAGCATATCGGGCAAGGGCATGGGCGTTGGTGGAAATGTTTGCCTCACTAGGGATACCATTCCCAATTCGGATTACAGCTCGCCATTTTGCGAATCGTGCACCCATGGCGAAGTATTCCGTGCACCTTTCTCGCAGTCCGTCCAATCCCTCTGTGACTTTCTCGCCAGAATGGTGGGCCAATTCCTTAGCCCCAGTGTCTACTTTGATTCCGGGGTGGATTCCTCGACTCGCGAGGTATTCAGGAATTGTTGTACCATCATCCATAGTTTGACGTATCGTCTCGTCAAACAGTATGACACCGCTAATCGCAGATTCGTAGCCTGATGTAGCGAAGATGTTTGAGCGATAAGCTCGACGGGTTTCTGGGGACGGTTCGACACCCACGGCTTGAAGCCTGTTCGACATTGTTCCATTGCTTTCATCCGCGGCGAGAATACCTCGCCCGGGCGCTACAAGTTCTCTCGCTGTTTTCTCAAGTAGTTCGGTGTCCATTGTCGAACCTCAACTGGACGTGGTAGGATTAGGAAAAGAATCCTTTGCTGGTAAAGTTTGGAATTTAATTCATGCAGAGCGGATGTTATCGATAAATTTGTGGTCACCACTCGCCACATCGATAACCTCTGATTGGACTGAAAAACGGCCGTCTGACAATTCCTCAACTCCGAAGGTTCTGCCCGGACAAACTCCAGTTCCAATGAAGACTGCATCTTCACTAGCACAGAGTTCATCCCTTCCCCAAAGTCTCTCGATATTACCGTCAATCATTTTTTCAGCGCGCTCTCTATGTCCTTCATTCTTGAACACAAGTCTACCCTCAAATGGAGCCTCCAGTCCTCTTAACGCTGTGGCTGTGATTACCCCTTCAGGCGCAGCGCCAATTCCCATCAACATATCGATTTCCGATTTGGGGTCGGCTGCGTTTAGCGCTGCTGAAACGTCGCCATCACCAATTAAGACAACATTGACATTATGGTCATTTAATTCTGAAATCAGTTTTTCGTGTCGCGGTCTATCCATAACAACGATGTTCAGTTCGGACTCTTTCTTCCCCAAGGCCGCGGCAGCGGCCTCGACATTGTAAGAAGTCGATGCCTCGAGACTGATTATACCCTCTAACTCAGCGGGTCCAGCGATTTTGTTCATGTAACAATCTGGAGCATGGAGTAGGGCACCTCGTGGCGCGGCCGCAAGAACTGCCATTGCATTTGGTAAGTCAAGCGCCACGTGATTGGTGCATTCGAGAGGGTCGACTGCGATATCGATCGAAGGAGCTTCTGGATTACCTTGCATAGAACCCAGTGGTTCTCCAATCCATAACATAGGAGCATCATCTCGTTCCCCTTCTCCAATGGCGACCCTGCCATCGAATGGAACCTCGTCAAAGACTGCTCTCATGGCTTCTACAGCCGCACCATCAGCCGCTTTGCCGTCGCCCTTACCTCGCCATGCAGCAGCTGCGATTGCAGCGGCTTCGGTCGCAGCAAGAAAATGGCTCTCTAAATCGATGGTCGCCATGAATACCTCGAATAGCGTTCAGCCTTCAATCATGCGGGTCGCCCTTGCTCTTTCTGAGAACCCTTACTCCGTCGATTTGGGCGACTGGATATTGGCCATTAGAGTCCTTTTCGACTGATTTCAGCATATCCCACGCACACAACAGACCTGCATTAACTCCGCACAAAGCCTCCATCTCAACTCCAGTGGTCCAGTGTGTGCGAACCGTTACTGTGCATCGTAGGAACTCCTTCTCAATCATCCAATCTACAGTACAGCCTTCAATTGGAATGGGATGGCAATGGGGAAGGGTTCGAGGAGTTTCCTTCACAGCCTGAATTACTGCAACCGTCGATGCTTCGCGGACATCTCCCTTTGGAGAACGGCCGTTTGCTACAACATCAAGACTGGCGGGTGACAAATTTAGTACACCAGTTGCAACTGCTTCACGCGATACTATTGGCTTAGACCCAACATCAATAATTCCTGTAATTGACTCCTCCAAACTCATGACCCCTGATAATTCGGGAGGTGTATATCCCTAATCATAGGTGCGGAATGAATCACTGCTCTGAAATACCCCAACTGAAGCGAAGAGACGTGGCCGAAGCCTTCCGTGACAAGGCGACTCCAGGAGTCGTACCTCAATTGGAGTCGGGTGTCGACCATGATAAGCCAACTTCTGAGGGTATGACCTTACAGGTTCTAGACCAACTATGTGTTGGTTGTTCTTACTGCCTAATGGCTTGCAAAGATGATGCTTTGATTGTAGAGGGTCTGTGTGAAGTAATCCAAGACAATTGTACTGACTGCCTCAGATGTCTGCTTTGGTGTCCAACTGGGGCATTAGTATACGCTTGAGGTGTGGAGTTGTCAAAGAACAAAGCATTGGTTATTGGAGCGGGTTTAGGAGGGCTGTCTTCAGCAGCTAAACTAGCACAAACCGGAGATTATGATGTCACCGTCTACGAAAGAATGTCGTTTGCAGGTGGCAGATTCACTCAGCATGATCACGATGGATATCAAATTCCAACCGGTGCTGTGCATATGATACCTCATGGAAAGAAGGGGCCATTCGCAGATTTGATTTTGGGTAAGAAAAGTAAGGGTGGTCTTGATTTAGGCCGTCATGGAGTTGAGTTACTCCCTACGACTCATTTCGCTTGCCAAATGATTGATGGTAAGTTTCAGGGAGCGAATTCAATCTATGGTGTTTTACCTTGGTTCACCGCTAAAGATACCCTGAATATGCCACGTCTCCTTACCAAGGGAGCAAAACAACCATGGGTGGACGAATCCGAAGATGGAAAAACTTGGTTGAAGAGATACTTTAGTCCAGAGTTTGTTGATTTTGTTGATGCTTTCTCTAATTTCGCGATTAGTCTAAGGTTCGACCAAATGCCTGCATCTTCAGTTGTTCGTGTCCTCCAGAACTCCTTCTGGAGTGACCGCCCTCATGTTCCAAAAGGTGGTTGTAAGGGAGTGATTGATGGCCTAAGAAAGGATCTACGGGAGAATGGAGCAAGAGTAAAACTCAGCCACGAAGTTACTGAGATTCTTCCGGGTGCCGCCGAAGAGGAAACCAAAGACAATCGATTCTGTGTCGGTGTAAGGCGTCGTGGGCGGGATGAGCCAACTTGGGTTGGTGCCGATTCAATAATTCATAATGGAGGACATCCGAACCTAATCAAGGCCCTTTCAGATGATTTCGAAGTGGAAGAAGATGTAAGGAATCAAATTGATACTACTCAGGCGGTTGGAGGTATTGGATTCTGCTTTGCTCTAGATGATGATATTCCAGTAAGGAGCAGTGGAGTAACCATGTTACCGAATCTCGACAGGGTTGGTGGCTTCGTAATTCCAACCTTCTCAGACCCTAGTCTTGCACCTGAAGGAAAACATCTGATGATTACTCACCAATATGTTCCAGACGCATCTGTGAAATCAGAAATCAGCAAAGGTCGCGAGGACCTATATGAGGCAATTCCATGGCTAGCAGATCATGGTGAGGAAATTTGCGTTCACACGTATCATCGTAATTGGCCATGTAATCGAGCACCCCAGGGAGCAGAGTTACCGATGGATGTTGGAGTAGAAGGAATCCGTTGTGTCGGAGATGGAGTCAAAGGCCATGGATGGATGATGGTAGAGGGAATCTCTGCGAATGTTCCTCATGCTGTTGATGAAATAATGTCAGGAATGAATTAACCCAGCCCGCCCTTCCAAATTTCCCCATCAACTCGTACTTCCTTTTTCCAAAGTGGAGCCTGGTTCTTCAATTCAGAAATTAGCCAAGAACATGCTTCAAACCCTTCCACACGATGTATTGAGCCGACATGAATGCAGACTATTGGCTCCTCAGGTTCAACAGAACCGGTGCGATGAGCTACAACAACTGACTTTACGGAAAAGCGCTCTAATGCATCAAAACACAATGATTGCAATACCGAGGGTAATTGCTCCTCCCAAGCATCAAATTCCAAACGTTCGACCTCTAGTCCTTGGTCGATACCTCTAGTCAATCCAACAAAAGAAACAACACTTCCGCAACCTTCAGTTTCAAGCATATTTCGTAACGATTCCGTATCCAGCGTGTCTGGTTCAACAACTACCGACACGCTGGCCATAGTTCCCGATAGAGGGGGCTTTCTTCAATACATGGGGAGTAATTAGAGATACGCTTCGAAGATGAATGCCCCCATTGGAATAAATACAGAAGCCATAACAGTTCCTAATTGTTCTATATTGAAAGGCCATTCATCAAGTGCATTGATTCTATCATGCATATTCATTAATTGTTCGAATTTTGCCAGATTCTCGGCTGTTGGATTCTCTTTCACCTCCATCATAACCTTTTCAAGTTGGACTGAAATACCTAGTAAATACTCATCTTTGTATTCCCGTAATTGTTGATGTACACCCATCTGGGGGAAGATGAAGGCAAAAAGGGCAACTAATCCAACTCCAATCACCAAGGCGAAAGCATATTGTTGGAGGTTTGGAGGGAAATTAAGAGCAATGATCATCACACAAATTACAACCATCGTTCCATATAATGAAAGAACAAGAAATAGTCCTGATAAAGTCCTCAAAGGTTGCATATGATGCTCCCAAGGAGATGGAGGAAGAGATTCTTCAGCCTTCATTTTCATTGGTAATAGAGACACCTGAACTAGGAATGCAGTAGCCCATCCACCGATTAGGAATACTGTTAGTATAATTAGTGAAAACAGAATGTTTGAGGCCTGATTACTGAACCACAGACCGTCAGGTAGTGAGAAACCTGCAGTAATATAGTAGAATAGAGAATATGCAATGAATAGGACTGCGACTCCGATGTAGTTTAGCTTAGATGAAATCACTCTTTGTCCTTCGGATTCCCAATCCATATCTAGAACTTTATCTATCGGACTTTGCTCCCATTCTGAATGTAGATTTTCAATTAATCTACAGATATGGCAGGGGGCCCAGGTGAAGAAAAATCCAGCTAGAGTTGCACCCAATGCAACCGTTTGAAATTCGGTTTCAGCATTTGTAACTTGCATGACGATTAACAGTAGCAAAAATGCAAATTGCCAAATTACAAACCATCTTAGCCAAGTTGGAATTATACTCTTTTCACCGCCTACAAATGACATCCAAGGCTTAATTTTAGCATTAATCTCAGACTTCCCATAACTATTCTGAACAACAAGGTTTTCTGATGGTTTTACGGCTTCGTCTGATACCAACATGACACCCATCAAAAGAAAAGAATACACCATTTATGTAGTTATTTATAGCAATATTTGGGTGTAATTAACAACTAAAACTGCATGAGGAAAATAAAAACAATGGATAGTTTACGCAGTAACGGTGTCAGTCAATAAATCGGCTCAATCAGGGGGCCCCCATGACATTATTGTGGTTGGCTCAGGACCTGCGGGTAGTGCAGCTGCCTGTTATGCTGCTCGCGATGGCTATCGCGTATTGTTAGTTGACAGAGCTAGATTCCCTAGAGACAAAACTTGTGGCGATGCTTTGGGATGGAAAACCCAATCTTTTCTAAGAGAATTCAATATGAATCCTGAAGATTTTCTTGAAGATGTAGCGCCATTTAATGGCTTGAGGGTGTCCAGTCCAAATGGAAATGAGGCTACTATTATTTTACCAGAGAATAGTAAAGAATACTATCCACAAGCATGGTGCCAAACAAGAGAAATTTTCGATCACACTTTGTTCAAGAAGGCAAAGCATATGGTGGAAAGTTCAGGAGGTACTGTTATTGAGGAATTTACTGTCAAAGAAATTCTTTACTCTGAAAATAAAAACAAAATTATTGGAATTCGAGGTCAAAAGAAATCGGCTGATGGGGCAAGAGAACAGTTGGAATTTAATGCTCCGTTGACCATAGGAGCAGGAGGTTACAATTGTCCCGTTTCACGTTCTCTAATTGGCGATGCCTTTGAGGAGCCTCTGTCCAACTCCAAGCATTATGCAACCGCATATAGACAGTATTGGTCGGGAGTCTCTGATTGTTCAAACCAGATAGAGGTTCACTTCATTGACGGCATCGCTCCGGGGTATTTCTGGATTTTCCCAGTATCGGAAGGAGTGGTAAATGTTGGCCTTGGCACTCTCCAAAAGGACCTAGATTCACGTTCTGTGAAATTAAGAAAAATGATGGATTACGTGATTAATGAAAGCCCAAAATTCGCTCCAAGATTTGAAAATGCAAAACCATTAGGAAATGGTAAGGGGTCCAAGCTTCCTTTGGGGTCACCGAGGAAAAATTCGCCTTCTGGATTTCAACCAAGGCGCTCGGCAATGGCTGGTGGATTGCTAATTGGAGATTCTGCAAGTTTAGTTGACCCCTTTTCAGGGGAAGGAATAGGTAACGCAGTTCATTCCGCAAAACTAGCAATCTCTCTCTTTTCTCGCGACTATCTAGGAGATGGCTTTCCTGAAGAGGCCGCAATAGAATACCAGGAACGACTCTGGAAGGAAATGGAAGTCGAAATGTCTCATGCGGCTTTGTTTCAAAAATTTCTCACATCTCCGTTCTTGATGAATAGATTTGTCTCAAGAGTTGAAAGAAAAGAATTTCTACAGAACCTATTGTTTGATTTTACTGCAAGAAGGACTTCCATGGAGAATGCGCCATCAAAGATAAGCGTACTATTTGCACTGTTGATTTGATGAATGAAGGTTGGAAACATTATATTTCAATCGCCGTTTGTTTGATATGGCGACCTTCGGTCGGCAAGTTATGACATCATGGCCTGAACTAGAGCCAATGCCCAACCGCCTCGTGAACTATGGAGTGACTGACAACGGTATCGCAATTATCGAACTTGCATCGAACTCTGCTGGTGGGCCGTTGGAAGGAGACGAAGTTGGACCGAATACCTACACCCATGAAATGATGCGAGATATCGACACGGCCGTCGTAAAGGCTCGATTCAATGATGATGTCAGCGTGATTCTAATCACTGGTAATGGCCACAAATTCTTCTCCGCCGGTGCTTCAATCCAAATGCTAAACTCCGTCACACCCGGATTCAAGTACAATTTCTGTCTTCATGCAAACGAAACTCTTAGCCGCCTTGAACAGACTCCAAAGTTGGTAATCTGTGCAATCAATGGTCACGCCGTCGGTGGTGGATTAGAGATCGCAATGGCCTGTGATATCCGAATCGCAAGAAAAGACAGCGGAAAGTGTGGACTTCCAGAAATCAACCTCGGCGTTCTAGCCGGTACTGGAGGTACAGCCCGACTATCACGAATCATAGGTAAGTCGAGAGCTCTTGAGTACATGGTTAGCGGAGAGTTGATGGCCTTTGAGAAGGCGAAAGAAATGGATCTAATCAACGATGTATGGGATGGTTCACTTGACGAATTTCGCCAAGATATCCTAGACTACGCTGGACAATTCACCCTGCCATACAAGGCCACTTTGGCTGTTGGAAACATCAAGCGCTCGGTTCAATCCGGACCTGAGATGCCATTCGAATACCACCTCGCACTTGAGAGAGAGTTGCAAGCAGCCCTCTTCAACAGTGAAGACGCAAAGGAAGGTATCGCCGCTTACGTCGAGCGTCGAACTCCTCGCTTCGAAGGCAAGTGAACTAGGTTTTCGACAATCTAAGACTACGTCTTAGAAGCAGTCATTGATATACGGGTTACCTTTGGCTCTACCCATGACAGAGACCGAGATTGTTCAGGACTACTCTCCAAATTTTGAAGCCTGGATTAGCGATTTCCAAGAATGGCAAACTCGTATTGGCTTCGACCCTTCGTGGCTTGGAGACTACAGATTTGATATCAAATTCGATTGGGACACCGCCGGAAACAGCATCGAATTCGGAGATTTCGAAGGGATGCCAAAATGGCAGCGAAGAATGCAAATTCCGCAACAAAACATCCGAGATGCAATCATCTCGATGGTAAGCGTTCAGGGAGACACTGAGTTCGCTAGTGTGGAACAACAGAACCACCTACTAGAGACCGCACCCACTGAGTACGACAAAAAGTCGGCCCTACGTATCATGTGCGAAGAGCAGAGACACGGTTGGCAGATGGCATATCTCCTCTGCACTTACTTCGGAGAGCATGGTGTTAGGGAGGCCGCAAAACTGCTTGAGCGAAATGCTCAGGAGGGGACTAGAATCCTTGGGTCGTTCAACGCACCCATCGATCATTGGCTAGATTTCTTCTGCTTCACTCACTTTATTGATCGCGATGGAAAGTACCAATTGAAGATGCTCAGCACTTCTTCCTTCCAGCCACTTGCTGCATCAATGGGTCCAATGCTAAAGGAGGAATCTTTTCATCTTGGTACAGGAGCTAATGGGCTACGAAGAATCGTCAAGCAAGGAGTAATTCCTTGTTCCCTCTTGCAGAAATACATCAACAAGTGGGTCAGCACAGGACTCGACCTGTTTGGAACCGATGATTCGACTAGTGCCCAGTGGGCCTACGTCTACGGAATCAAGGGCCGCTACGATGAGAGAGAGTCCGAGGGAGATGCTGACAGGGCTCACCTGAATGAGGCCAGCCGAGAGCTCTATTTCCAAGAATTGAGAGATGAGATGCGACGCATCTCAAAGGCTCGAAAAGATGGTGAGCCTGAGCTGACAATTCCATCAGACAAATTCAATCGTGGAATTGGAAAGTATGCAGGAAAGAGATTCACGCTCGAAGGAGAAGATTTCGAAGGAAGTGATTCTGATTGGAACGCTTACCTTACCGATGTTTTACCAACCGACGAAGACGAAGACCGCCTGATGAATGAATACATGCAGGAAGAGTGGATTCAATACCGAGAGTGGAAGGGCGAATGAAGATGCAACATCTAGCACTACTTGCGTTCGATAAGGAACGCTGCAAGCCATTCTTCGACAGACTTACTGACCTTTTCTATGAACATCACCACTCGGAAGAGCAAAATCCCGAAGGATACGAAGAATTACTCTACCGTGTTCACCGACCATATAGCAACGACATGCTAGATATGGTGGATTACTGGATGGGTTCAGACAAGCGCGATTGGAGAGAGGAAACAACTCGAGAAGTCAAATTAGCAATGTATGCAATTCGCTATCCAGACACGCTACTTATCGACTCCTTTACAGAAAAGGCACGATCGGATATCTGCAGACTCTCAGCATACCTCCACTTCACCCAACACACCTATGCAATTTGGGACGAGGATACGCGCAAAGGATTGGCAAAGTTGGGAATTGATATTCCAGCGACGGAAGTCGCTGACCCATTCATTTACGGCGCCTATGTCTCAGCAATTGAATTACTGAAAGACGTGGCACCATTCACCTGCTTCTTGGAACATGACGTGCCACGACAGCGGCTATTCCAAGCAGCCCTTGCTGCCTATGGCAGGGAGTGATACGATGGATGTTCGGACCGTCGCCGTAATCGGCGCCGGTACGATGGGCGCAGGAATTGCTCAAGTTTGCGCCCAAACGGGTTGGCAAACCCGACTCTATGATGCATTTCCTGAGGGGCTTGAAAAGGGAATCAAGGGCATTGAGGCTTTCTGGAATAAAGGAATTGCTCGTGGAAAAACCACAAAGCAAGAGAAAGCCAAATGGTCAGATAACCTCAGTGAATGTACCGATTTGGCTGAAGCGGTCAATGGTGTCGATCTAGTTATTGAGGCAGTGCCTGAAAACATGGAATTGAAACAGAAAATATTTGCTCAGTTAGAGGAGATGGCACCACCTCACGCTCTTCTGGCAACCAATACCTCAAGTCTACCGATTTCTGCCATAGCAGAGTCGACAAATTGTCCAGAAAGAGTAATTGGAATGCATTTTTTTAATCCGGTTCCAATAATGAAATTACTCGAAGTTGTTCGCCATGGGTCTTGCTCTGAAGATACTATTGTAGCGGCGCAATCAATCGGTTATGCAATGGGTAAAGAAACTATCCTCGTCAACGATGTACCAGGATTTGCAACCAGCAGACTGGGAGTTGTTATCGGCAATGAAGCGATTCGTATGCTTGCCGATGGAGTAGCAAGCGCCTCTGACATCGACACTGCCATGCGGTTAGGTTACAGGCACCCTATGGGGCCTTTGGAACTCTCCGACCTAGTCGGATTGGATGTAAGACGAGATATCCTCAATAGTCTGGCAGAAGCGTTTGAGGATGATTCATACAGCCCTCATCAATTGCTCAATTCTCTTGTTGAAGAAGGAAGTCTTGGAAAGAAGAGTGGAAGAGGGATTTATGATTGGACAGATGGAGAAAAGTCCGAGCGCGATGACCTTCCACTGTGACTAATGAGGAGTGGATGATTTGATTCCATTCTGGGTAGAAGTAATTGGAGTATTTGCTGGATTTCTGGGTGTAATTGCGTGGGTTCCTCAGATTCAAAGAGTCTGGTCAGAAAAGAAACACGACGGAATTTCACTACCAACATTCACTTTGGTTTCAACCTCTCTTATCCTATGGTTGGTTTATGGAATCGTAATTGGCTCGGTAGCGATGACTCTAGCCAATATTGCCGCTTTATCCTGCATTATTACAATAATTGCAGGCGTCTTGAAATTAAGACGTGAAGAATGATTCATTCCTCTTCCGATGAGGTTCCAAATCTAGCCTCTCGCTTCTCTATGAAAGCTGAAACTCCCTCCGCAAAATCAGGTGTTAAGGAAGCGGCCATAATCAGTGCCTTTTCAAATTCAAGTTGAGTTTCCATGAAGGTTGTTGAAGAGGCATCTAGTAATTGCTTGGTACCTTGTTTACTCGCCTCTGACCATGAACTCCATTTTGTTGCTACCTCAATCGCTCTCTCGAGTAAATTTTCTGAGTCGATCACTTCGTCTACTGCCCCCAAATCGAGTGCTTGCTCGCCTGTCCAAACTTCGTTATCAAAGAAGAAGCGTCGAGCCCTTTGGTATCCGACCAAGCGTGGAAGTAGCCATGTTGAGCCGCCGTCTGGAGACAAACCGAGCGAGAAGAAAGCGGCTGCAAGCCTTGCATCTGGAACACACACACGATAGTCGGCGCAAAGTGCGAGGCCTAATCCGCCACCTGCAGCCGAACCGTTGATTGCTGCGATGAATACGGTTGGACTGCGGCGCAGTCGCAATTCGAGTGGGTGCAAAACACTAGTTAACTCATCGACGAGATTACCAATCGAGCCATCGTCTATCGAGTCTGCGAACTCATCAATATCTGCTCCTGTACAGAAAAATCGACCCGTTCCGGTGAGCACTATTGCCTTACAGGAACGGTCGTCAAGTAAAACGCCAATTATAGTTGAGATTTCGCGAATTGAGGCACGAGAGAAGGCATTTCTCGCAGCTTCTTCTGAGAGAGTGACAACGGCTACTCCACCATCATGACGTTCCACTTCAATTCCCATGATGTGGCGGTGGGGGCTCCACTTTTGAACTGCATGAATGTGATAAGTCGCCCCCTTCCGCACTCATTACATGCACACACGCGAGCACCTGTACATAGATGGCAGTTGGGTTGAGCCTACAGGCGAAGGGGCAATCGAAGTCATTAATCCTGCTAATGAGGAAATCATCGGCTCAGTTCCAGTCGGTTCGACCGCTGATGTCGAGGCGGCTGTTGCAGCGGCCAAAGAGGCCTTCTCTGAGTGGTCCAATGCCTCAGTGGAAGACAGAGTCGGCTACCTGAACATGCTCTCACAGGCCATTAAGGAACGTACCGAAGAGCTCACAGAACTGATTACTTCAGAGGTCGGAACTCCAATCAATTACTGCCGAGGCGCGATGGTTGGCACTCCCAGAGTGGTTTGTCGCTCGTACGCTAAAATTCTAGAGAACTACGAATGGGAAGAAGAGGTGCGAAACTCACTAATTGTCAAGGAGCCCATTGGCGTAGTGGGAATGATTACTCCTTGGAACTACCCTCTACACCAGATCATAGGTAAGGTCGCTCCGGCTATTGCCGCTGGTTGTACGATGGTCGTCAAGCCGTCCAAGGAAGCTCCTCTGAACTCATTCGTACTTGCCGATATCATCCACGAAATTGGCCTACCTGCAGGTGTATTCAATCTAGTTTCAGGACATGGCAGAGAGATTGGCGAGGTATTGAGCAGTCATCCTGATGTGGATATGGTAAGCTTCACCGGCTCCACCGGAGCCGGAGTTAGAGTCAGCGAGTTGGCAGCCCCGAGCGTAAAGAGAGTAACATTGGAGCTCGGCGGCAAGAGCGCCAACATTATTCTGGACGATGCTGACATTGCTAAGGCAGCATCAGCATCGATTCACGAGTGCTTTGGAAACTCTGGTCAAGAGTGTTCCGCCCTGAGCAGATTACTCGTACCCGAGTCGAAAAAACAGGAAATTGTCGAAGTGATTACTACGAAGATGGAGAAATATTCTGTTGGCGATCCCATGGACGAATCAAAGCGCTGCGGACCTATGGTTTCGGGTAGACAGCAAGAGAGTGTTTCCTCGTACATTGCTGCTGGAATCGAAGAGGGAGCCACTTTGGTGGTTGGAGGATTGGGAATGCCTGAGGGGCTTGAAAAGGGATTTTTCGTTCGACCAACCGTATTCTCTGACGTAACTCCAGAGATGACCATTTTCCGCGAGGAGATTTTCGGACCAGTTCTGTCAATCACTACATACTCTACCGAGGAGGAAGCCGTAGATTTAGCCAATGATTCAGAGTACGGGTTGTCAGGAGGAGTTTGGTCAAGTGATGAAGAAAGAGCCCTGCGGGTGGCTAGACAAATGCGTACTGGACAAGTCAGTATCAACGGCGGACCGTTCAACATCTCTGCCCCGTTTGGGGGCTACAAGTTGTCAGGGAACGGTCGCGAACTCGGCATTCACGGTCTTGAAGAATTTCTCGAAGTGAAGGCGATTCAACGTTAGGGGTTGTACGAATGGTCGGCAGATTGCTGGTCATAACCGGTGCTAGCGGAGTTGGAAAATCAACCCTTAGCGCAAAGATTGCAGCCTCTTTGGAGTTCGACAAAATAGTGGCTACCGATACAATTAGAGAAACTCTCAGAACTCAAATATTCGAAGAAGAAGAACCGGCTTTACATCGATCCTCATTTCAGCCTGGAGGATCAGGAGCAATCAAAGATTGGAAGGCCACAGTTAGTCCTCTAAATGATGCCATACAAGCGGTTGTATCTCGCGAAATGAAGAGAGGGGGGGATATTTTGATGGAGGGAGTTCATTTCGTACCCGACTTTGCTCTAATCGATGAATGGAGAGCTACAGGAGGTGAGGCCTGCGGCGTTGTTTTGGCTGTTGAAGACGAAGAAGAGCATGTGAGAATGATTACAGGTAGAAGAAAACACAACGGCAGACCTGTTCGGCATTATCTTGACCATATCGAAAGAATTCGAGAAATACAGGATGAGATGATTAAATTGGCTGGCAAAAATGACTGGTTGCTGCTTGACCTTACAAAAATCGAGGACCCCATCGGAAAAATTGAGAGGTATCTTAATTCCTAAACTACAACTCAGAGTATTGTGGAACGAGTGGGGGTAATACTTGCTGGTGCCGCTACTGGGGCATTATTGGCGATATTCATTCTCGTTGCATTCGTCTTTGCAGAAGGTAGTGAGTTCGTCGGATCTTTTGCAGGACTATTTGTTGCTTTTTTTGCATTGGCTACTCTTTCATCCTCAGTTGTTAATCAATTATGGAAACGCGCTGAGTGGCCCGAAGTGAGCCTCAAGATACTCATACCTATAGGATGTATCACATCGATTATGCCTCTATTTGGACCAGTATTTGGATTGCCCAACACCAACCTAATTACGTTAGCAATAGTGGTTGCCATGGGAGCAATTGGAGGGGCTTTCTGGAGTCTCCCTTTCGTAGCTTGGAACTGGGTTAAAAAACGGTGAAGCAACATCGCCAAACTGTCTACAGTCCTCAGTTGCCTTTCCACTCAGGATTTTTGCGCTCAAGGAATGCCTGAACTCCAATTTCCTTGTCTTCGGTGTCGAAGAGTGCAACAAATTCAGACCTCTCGGCTAGTATACCTTCGGACATTCCTAAATCAAGCGCGGCACGAACCGCTCGCTTGGCAACCTTGATTGTGTAGGGAGACTTTTTAGCAATATTTTCCGCCATTTCCATCGTACGAGTTTCAAGCTCCTCAGACTCGACTACATCGTTGGCCAATCCAAGTCTTAACGCCTCTTCTGAGCCTACCATTTCTCCGGTCATTACCATCTCCATGGCCTTACCATACCCTAGTATGTCCACAAGCCGTTGGGTGCCGCCTCCACCCGGAATCAAGCCTAGATTGATTTCTGGTGTGCCAAACTTAGCCCGTGTACTGGCAATACGCAAATCGCAGGAAAGGGCCAACTCTGTTCCGCCCCCAAGTGCAAATCCATCGACCATTGCGATTGTTGGCTTAGTCAAATTCCAAACTCTCTCCCATGCATTGTTCTCGAAAAAAGGGCGGACGTCATCGGAATTCTTTCCTACGAACTCCGAAATGTCGGCACCTGCCGCAAAAGCGGCTGGTTTCTGACGCTTTCCTTCTGGGGCTGGTGGTGGCGATGCGCCACGAATTACCACCACTCGGACATTGTCGTCGGCCTCCACTTCGGAGCAAGCTTGCTTGAGGGCATCATGCGATGCCCTGTTCAGAGCATTGAGTTTCTCTGGTCGGTTTAATGTCCAAACAGAAATTACTCCCCCGGCGGGACTTGAGCCCTCGACTGGAACATTCTCGACCAGTAGCACGTCATCGCTCATGGTTCACCGAAGAGCGACCGCCGCTTGAAGATACGCTCACTCAGGAGGTGAAGGCGGAGGCATTCCGGGCGGAGGGGGCATGGGTGGTAAATCACCAGGAGGGGGGGGGAACGAAGACATATTCTCAACGCCGGTTAATTCCTCAACAGAATTGCTTTCAGCCTTCTCTGGAATCTTTAATGGAACTCTGATTTTGAGTATTCTTGACTCGTCAATTCTGACATAAGACACACCTAGTGGAGCCGAGTCATCAGGGCTTTGGTCTTCCTCAATTACAGTTAATCCATGATCTGCTTGATTGAGTAAAGCACCTAGGTCTTCTCCATCTTCTAACTCTGTCCACATCCTCACCTTGGCTGCCTTTCTTTCAGCCAATGCCATGCGGCGACGTCGGTCGATTTGACCGCGAATAACCGCCCTCTTCTCGCGTTGTTCCTCGACATAACTCTCGATTTCAGTTTCCATTTCTGATTGGGCATCTCGAGAAACTACTAGGCGCTGAGCAACGTTCTCTCCATCCCCAGCAACCGGAGGAACTTGAGGGGCTGAAATTGGGGGCGGCATAGGTATACCAGATGCAGGCATTGGTGCACCTAGATTAGGCATTGCAACTGCAGGTGGTGGTGGCATGGGTGGTGCTACTGGGGTAGCAACACGGCCTCGACTGCGACGAATTGCCTCTTCTTCTACCTCAATCTCTTCGGCGACAGGTTCTGATTCAGGTTTGTCGTCCTCTTCTTCAATCTCAACTACAGGAGATTTGGGGGTTGAAGGGAGTGGCCTTCTACCTGAAAATACGAACAGCGAAAGTAAGGCCAAGAGTACTGTTCCTGCTGCAATTTGTTGACCCAGATTCATCGAGCCTTGGAACAGCAAGAATAGCGGCGTTCCTAGTCCTAAAAGGACTAGAAGCAAGAGTCGGTTGTACGAAACCACGTCAGTTCCTCAGTTACCACAGCGGCTTATCTCTATTCACCTTGACGGGGATTTGAGAAGATTTGAGAGCCCTTGCATGGCTTTTTTCCTGTGAGAAATCTGATTTTTTAACTCACTGCCTAATTCTCCAAAGGTTCGTCCGTCACCCTCTTCGGGAATGAAAATCGGGTCATATCCGAAGCCTTGGCTACCACGTGGATGATCAGAAATTCTACCTCTACATACTCCTTGCGATTTCCAAATTTGATTGCCGTTCGATAGAATTGCTACCGCTCGATATTCTGTACCCCTGTTGCCAGACCTATTTACTCGCTCGATTATTCCCTCTAGACCGATTTCTTTCTCTACATCCGAAGATTCTGCTCCCGGCCATTCTGGAAATGCATCTAGAAATATACCGGAATCTTCGACAAGAATTGCACAACCTTGTAATTCGCTTTCTTGAACCAAAGCCATTGCTTGGTTAATTTTTGATTCTGCTACGCCATCTAATCCAAGTTCTTTTGGTTCATCGAAAATAGGTCTCTGTCCATCTATTACCAAACCTTCAACCGTATGCCCAAGAAGCCCAAGAACCTCTCGGGCTTCTGCAATTTTGTTTTCATTGCCGGTAGCAAAGAGTATCTTCATCGACTCAACTCAAGCATGGTATCTAACCCGGCCACGAATCGCATTGAATCGCTCGACTACTTCCTTTGCAGATAGGTGGGAAATCCCCAATGACTTTCCAGAGTCTGCTGACAAATAGCCATCAACCATTGTTTGAACTGCTGATTCGAAATTGTAATGGCTAGCTGTGAGGCATTCATTGAGGACCTGTAAGTCTAGGCCGAGTTGTTCAATCTCCGGAGCAATTCGAGAAAGGCCGAAGTCAATTAGAGTCAAATTTCCTTGTTTATCGATTAGTACATTGTGTGTGGTTAAATCTCCATGGGCGATGTCTGTCTCATGCAATTTTCGAATCAATTCTCCAAACTGGCGGATTTCTTGTAACCCTGCATCGCCACTTTGTAATCCCTCGTACAATGGTACTCCATCGACCCGAGAAATCAGCATCCATCCACCTTCGGCATCTAAATCCAATAGTACAGGAGAAGGAAAGTCAATATTTTGTAGACGGGAAAGAATTCTAGCCTCTGCTGCCAATCTCTGACGGGTTAATTTCCTGTCTAAAGAAGGGTGACGATAGGCTCTGGGTTCGCGTTTTTTAAGCACTGCTTCGCGACCCATCCAAGATCCGGAAATAGCAGTTGCTTCTGCACCGATATGAAGGACTGAATCTTCAATCCACATGGGTATCGCCTCTTCAGCCATGTTCCTCCGAGATGAGATGCCTTGAAAGCGGTTGCATTCGACGAAGTAGCGAGAATTGATGACAATGCAGATGCCCTCAGCCCCGCTACCTCGTGGCTCTCTGAAACCCAAGCCATACTCGGAAGAGGAAATTCAAGAGGAGGCTGAGAGGCTTCAAAGGGTCATCAATCAGAGCACATTATGGGATATTGAGATTTGCAGAACCATAGCGCCTCTAACCCTTGAGATTAATCAATTAAAGCGAGAAAAGGATGTTTTTCTCATTGCTCACTCTTACCAGACTCCGGACATCGTTTATGGGGTCGCTGACTCGGTATCCGACAGTTACTCACTATCAAAGGCTGCTCGAGATGCGCCTCAGCAAACTATTCTATTCTCAAGTGTAAGATTCATGGCTGAGACTGCAAAAATAGTCAGCCCTCACAAGACGATACTGCACCCTTCTCCTGAAGCGGGCTGTACTCTATCTGATAGCATAACCGCGCAAGATGTTCGGGACCTAAAGGCACAGTATCCCGATGTGCCGGTTGCCTGTTACATCAACACAAGCGCCGAAGTAAAGGCTGAAGTCGATGTCTGCGTAACAAGTAGTAATTATCTCCGGATCTGCGAGAAACTGTCCGGTGATCGAATTATATTCGTGCCTGACCAACTGATGGGGAAGCACCTTGCTGAGTATCTGGATGGTCGTAAAGAAGTCATCAATTATGACGGCGAATGCTACGTACACGCTACATTCACTGGAGGAAAAATTCGTTCATGGAGAAAAAGAACTGCTGAACAAGGAATTGAATTACAGGTGCTCAGCCATCCTGAATGTGATGCGGACGTAATCGCAGAGAGCGACGTTGTCGGAAGCAGCGAAGTTCTTCGAGAGGAAGCTTTGAGGCTCGGAGCAGAAGGTAAATCTGACATCATGCTAATCACCGAATGTGGTACCGCTGATAGAGTTAGGGCTGAATCGGAAAACGAGTTGAATCTAATCGGAACTTGTGTAATGTGTCGTTACATGAAAATGACCCAATTGGAAGACATCCTTCAGGCACTTCGATCCCCTCGTCCAGACCAAATCATTGAACTCGACCAAGAAATAATTCAGCGTGCACAGCACAGCCTCGAGGAAATGTTCCGGCTCGCTGAATGAATCAATCTTCTCTTCGACCATTAGATTTCTGAGATTCATTGGCAGATTGGAAGGCATACAATATCATCAAAGGAATAAGAAGTACAATCGAAGATTGTAGCACAACAGAAGAATAGGGCTCGAAAGTTTCCTCTAGGGCATACATTCGAATTTCCAAATTCCCATCTTCTTGACTTTCTATCCAAGCTACATTCGATTCCAAGACCTCTGGGTTGGATTGGTCAACATCGTCATCGATAGTCAACTGCAATGTTCTATTTTCCTTAATATCATGAAGGAATACGTCTCTCGCAGTTAGTAAATCATCGTCTTCCGCGGTCGGATCGAATCTAGGAATTTGAAGGAAGGCAACATTTTCTCCAGAGATACTCGGTGAAGAAGAAGGCCAAACGGGATCGGAAAGCAATAGTTGAGTGCCTTCACTAAAATCAATTAGAATTGTACGATTAACCGGTCCTACATCGACAACCGCAACGATATAGTCGCCATCCATTGCAAGTTCAACTATTGTAGAATTTGAGTAGTTGACCGGTTCTTCAAAGACATCTTCAAGGAATTCATCGATAACTTCGTCGGTTGTATTGGCTATGGGAATATACCAAGCACCCTGTTCCTGTTCTAGGTGGCCAACGTGAATTACTGGACCATTGGATGTGGAGTTCGCAACGACGATTAGTGAACCATAATTGGTAACCACACTGTACGGACCTGGTGGAACATAGAATTGTTTTTCTTGTCCTGATGTGTCAATGAAAGTTAATTCATCATTGGAGACAAGTACAATTATTGCTTCTTGATTAGAATTTTCGGCTAGTAATACGTCGATTATTGGGCTAGGAGAGTTATTTGCGCCAATCGACCAATCTGCCTTACTGAAACTTTGGTTTGTATCTGAATAAGACCAATATTGTAGTTTACCAGAATCAAATATAACAACACCATTTTCGGAGGCTGATACTCTTGGTGTGGAAGTCCATTCTTGTTCTCCGATAGTTATCGTAGACATTGTTTCTGAATCCCTAGTTTCAGAATTCCAAGAAATTATTTCGATTGTTCCGTTTTCATTTTCTTGTACCGTGACCAACCAATCTCCCGCACCGGCAGCGTAGGTTGGCCATTCTACACCTTCGACTGGAAAATCTTGGTGAGTAGCATCCCAAAGGAGGACTAATCCAGTACCAAGTAGAATTGCAATAATTGCCGCCACAGTTTGATTCTTAGATGGTTCTTGGAAAGGAGCGATTTTCGTATTTACTGATTTCTTTACACTAGAAAACCATTCTCTAGGGTCTTTCATCAGTCGTGCTAATCGACGTGTGAATAGTCTTTCATCAGCAAATCTCCAAACCGGTTCGTGAGTCCTTTCTGTTAGACTGACTGCTAGGATTGCAACCAGTATGCCACCAATTATGTCAACTACCCAATGAATTCCAAGGTACAAAATTGTAAATCCAGTTAGCATGATGAATGCCATTAGAGCGGTTCTAAACTTGAACCAACGACCATCGTCATCCCATTTTAGATAGGTCAACCAAACTGCAAATGGCAGGCCAATGTGAAGACTGGGCATTCCATTTGTGAATGGGTCGATTCTGGTGAACCAATTGTGAATCTCTGGAGTCAAATCATATGCGATTGTTTCCATTGCTGGGATATGATCTCCAGTGACTCGAACGTTGAAGAATAGGTAAAATGGTATCGCCAAAACATAGACCCAAAACATCGACAGAGAGACTCTGTCAGCCATGTGACGGTCATCGAAATATATTGGATAAACGAAGGAGGCAAAGGTTGCTGTCATGAATCCCATCACGTAGAAATGGGTTAGAACTAGTGACAGGAAATCATTTTGGAAGGCATCCTGAATCCAGAGTACAATGTCTCCTTCTATAGCATAGACATACGGTGTCATGTCGAGCTGAGTATTTGCCATCAGAATACGGTCTAGTTGGTCAAGAATATCTTTCCAAAGGTAGACCGAAAATACCACAAACATGTGAGCCCAGTAGCGACGAAACATGTCGACAAATCCTTGGATTCTGATTTTTGCCCAAGGTGGTTTCATCAGCGGCATTAGGGCAACAGAAACGAGAATTGCACCCATCAGCCAAGAGATGTAGATTCCAGAGCCACCCGCCATACCGGTATCCACTCCCTCAAATCACGGGGTAACCAATGCGTCAAGAATCCACCCCCGACAAAATTGTCAATAAAATTGGACTAGTTTCGTCCGAATCTAAGAGATTCGGACGGTTGGGCCACTACTGCCTTCTAACTCGACCAAGACATTCTCCACCACCGCGTCGAAGGCTGCGGCAGTAGCACCATCGGGTTCAGCGATAATACGGTGAACACCATCGTCACCGCCCCTGACTATACCTGGATCGAATGGGAGAGCTCCAAGGAATGGAACTTCGAGTTCGATAGCTGCCGCCTCTCCTCCACCCGACTTGAAGACGTCTAGCGTAACGGACCAATCTCCATTCTCATCAGTGATGGTTTCAATCGGTGTTCCAGTTGGTCCCATTACACTGATTTCTGAGTTGGATTCCGCCTTCCCGCGGATGGTATAACCACTCATGTTTTCGACAACTCCTAAACACGGTAAAGAAATGGTCTTGGCGAAATTAATCGACTTACGAGAATCGAGCAAAGCAACGTCTTGAGGGGTTGTTACGATTACTACTCCATCAATTCCAGGAAGACTCTGTGAGACTGTTAGTGGTTCATCACTGGTTCCTGGTGGGAAGTCGATGATGAGGGCGTCCAGTTCCCCCCATGCAACGTCTCCGATGAATTGTTGAATCGCTCCTAGTTTGATTGGGCCGCGCCAAATCACAGGCTTATCGGGGTCTTCTATTAGGAAAGCCATCGAAATTACCTTCAATCCATGGGGCCCAACCGCTGGGAAAATTTGACCGTCTTCTACGTGTAAGTCAGCATCCTCGATACCGAGCATCTTTGGCACATTAGGGCCGGTAATGTCGATATCCATCAGACCAACCTTCTTCCCTTGTCGAGCAAGGGAAAGAGCTAGTCCAACCGACACTGTTGATTTGCCTACTCCACCCTTACCAGACAGAACCATGATCTTGTGTTTGATCTGTTCATCTAACTGAGTCATTCGCATCTTTCGCCGCATCTGTGCGTAAGCTTGCTCCATTTGCGCCTTCTGTTCGGGAGAGGCCGATGCGTCCTCTGATGTGTCTGGTGAATCGGCCATTGGGAGGCCACCGCCGGGATGGTGAGAGATAGGCGAATCTGCCATTGATTCGAAGGGCGAGGTGAGGTCTACTTCAAGCCTACGTGGTGAAAATAATACAATCTTAGGACAAAGAACAGCCCTTTGGGCTGTATTCTATTGGTGTTTCCTTCAAGTAGGTCGACTATTCAACGCCGTATATGCGACTCCTCTTTGTCTGTGTGGGGAATACCTGTCGAAGCCAAATGGCAGAAGCACTGGCTCGACACTATGGCTATGAGGCAGCTTCCGCAGGAACACACCCGGGGACCACTGTGGCTGCAAACTCACTAACCGTACTAGAGGAAATAGGAATTAGCACAGCTGGCCTCAGACCAAAATCTGTTGACGATGTAGAAACTGAAGGCTGGGATCTGATAATCAGCATGGGCTGTGGAGTTGAATGCCCAATGCTACCTATTGCAGAGGATTGGGGACTCGAAGACCCAGTTGGATTACCAATCGATGTATATCGAAGTACACGAGATACCATCATTGAGAACCTACAGAGGCTCTCTGCTTAGACCACCGACGCTTAGAAAAGTGATTCTTGTTTCCCGAATTTCGCACGAGTGTAGTGTAGTGGTTATCACCGGGCGTTGCCAACGCCTGAACCCGGGTTCAAATCCCGGCACTCGTACCAAAATCTACCGCTTCATCTGCCACGTTGTTCGGCGATTTGTTGCTCGCTCCAACCGGCTTCTCGTAACTCTTCATCAGTAAACATTGCAATTGGACTTGGTGGGCTTACGTGATGTGAATGATCCTGTGCAAATTGTTGAGCCTCTGGTTTCTTTCTGGAAATGGTCAGAAATATCGCTCCGCCTGCAATTAACCCAATGAATAATATTACAACTAATGCACTCAAAATCATATCACCGGTGGACTGCCAAAGAGAAAAATTCGGGTAAGCATCTGAATTATCACCTACTCCATCACCATCTGTGTCCTTCCACTCGGCAGTATTCAGTGGGAAGTCATCAAATCCATCATTCCAACCGTCTGAATCGGTATCACTGTCCAGGGGGTCGGTACCGGCTGCAATTTCATTGAGATCTGACAAACCATCTCCATCATCGTCTAAATCGGCGTTGTTTCCAATCCCATCACCATCTGAATCTAGATACTCATCTGGATCATCAGGGAATGCGTCATCGTCGTTGATAGTGCCGTCTCCATCCCTATCCGGATCCATACCATCGCAGAGCCCGTCCCCATCAGAATCGGTTGGTTCAATCGAAGAATCGTCCTTGTCTCCATCGCAGGTTTCCTCAGCCACGTCCGACCAACCATCTCCATCATCATCGGTATCAGCATTGTTTCCAATTCCGTCACCATCGGTATCGAACCATTCTGATGGATCAAGAGGGAATACGTCCACGCTATCTGACCATTTGTCTCCATCGTCGTCAGTATCTACGGCATCACAAAGTGAGTCTCCATCGAAATCTTGGGGGTAACTTAGTGCATCTAATGGACCGGTTCCACACTCTAACTCTTTTGTGTCAATCCAGCCGTCATTATCGTCATCTGGGTCTGCGTTATTGCCAATACTATCCGAATCGGTATCTAACCACTCCGTTGGGTCCTTCGGGAAACTATCACGGTCATCTTCCCAACCATCATTATCATCATCAGAGTCCAATTCATCACATTCTCCATCGGCATCTGTATCCAGTGGTTGGGAGAATACACTCATTGGGTCAGACCCACAATCTTGCTCATTAATGTCAGAAAATCCATCATTGTCATCGTCCAAGTCTGCATTGTCTCCGATGTCGTCATTATCGTTATCACTCCACTCATTTGGATCTTCTGGGAAGTCATCGATTGGATCATTGAAACCGTCATTATCGTCATCTGGGTCTAAACCGTTACATAATCCGTCGGAATCTATGTCTGAAGGGTATGAACTAGAATCGAATTGGTCAGTTCCACATTGGGATTCGTCCAGGTCGTCCCAGCCGTCATTATCGTCATCTGGGTCTGCGTTATCACCTATTCCATCGGAGTCGAAATCGCTGCATTCAGAAGCATCGTCAGGGAATGCATCCTCTTCATCGGGACAGCCGTCTCCATCCGCGTCTGGGAAGCCACCGGCTTGGTTATTCCACATTGTCATTGGAACCAAATCTGTGGCGTTTTCAGCGTCGTAATAGAATCCTGCAAGACCTCCCCACTCGGTAAATAATAGCAAATCGACAAGATCTCCACCATCCGAGACGTTTCTAACCTCAACCTGTAATACAGATAGCGTGGTTGGTGAGGAACCTGATGAGTCTGCCTCGTTGTATCCTTCGAACTCTATCGACAATTCTTGCATACCTTCGAAGGAAGTGTCCTCCATCCAATATTCTGAACCAGAATCCTCGGTTCGACTTCCATTATCGCTAAGGTCGACCCAGGACCAATCTTCCCAATTTTCGGAACTAATTGTGAATGTTGTACCAACAGTCATTGAAGAGGGTGTACTACTCTCAGAAACCTCTGTGGTAATATTTTCCCAATATCTTCCAGCTTCATCATCAGCCCATGTTCCGTAATCGATGTAATAATCTTCGAAGTAAATAGAATCGCTTTCATACCAATCATCTCCAATTGCCGAATATGTTGTTCCGTCATAGGTCCAATCGCTCTCGATTGAGATACCATAGACATCATTGTAAGCTGTGAAATGCATTCCTTGACGAGTATCCCTAACATTACACTGTCCGGTGAAGGTACCTATTGAGCAGGACTCATCCGCTTGAGTCCAATAACCCATATCGCTTCTTACAGAGTGAATTACCACTCTGTCCCAAAATGAATCACTCTCAATATACTCTTTGAAGTAAACAGAAAATTGCTGCCCATCGAGTTTGACATAATCCCCATCCATTGGGGTGAAATCCAAGTCAACTGTAATCGAACGAGGCGAGACAGTCGAAGAATCATCTGAAGCTGTAATTATTGGAGACGCCAATGCAGATAACGCGATGGCAGCGAGTATTGTAGCTGATACCCTATTCACATCAGGGGAGAGTGGGGGGTGAGATAAGGAGGTTCTCACGTCATGTTACTTACTCAAAATCCGCATTTCGCATTGTCACAACGATTGCGGTAGCACCTAAGGCAAGGAGCATTAGCAATCCAATCAGAACTAGAGTAGTGGAATTTTCCGCAATCCAATTTGCTCCACCTCCACCCGAAGATTTCTCATCAACCAATTCAACGGTATATGTCTGAGAATCTGCTGGCGTTATTGATTGGAAAATATCCGATGCTCGAACAAGGAAATTCATCTCGCCTTCGGATAAAGTAGAGCGGACATCTATTCGCATCGAAAATATGCCATCACCTGCGTCTCTGTCACCATCTTGGCCATCATCCTTCAACAATAGCCATGCCTCCGATTTCCCAATCGGCGCAAGGCGTCCAATTTTCGCTTGGGCGGAGGAAACTCCGTCTGGATCGTTAATTGATACTTCAATCGTGTATGTTTTCTCACCCGATTTGGGAATCTCGATTAGAGGAACCCATTCTCCTTCATCAAAGAATGAGACGTTGGTAATTTCCGGTGCTTCGTTTAGGACCTGAACTACCGCACCACCATCGATGAGGGCGCTGGCACCTTGGTAATCTGCGACCTGAATTGGAATAGTCCGCAAGCCAGGAGCTAGGGAATCCGGTAGGACAAATTGACCTACCCATCGATCATTGTTGGAGTCTAAGGTTAGCGGGGTTAGCTCTCCACCTGCACTCAGTAAATCGATTACTACCGATTCCACACCATGTCCATCTTGCACCTTGAGGCTTGCAGAGATAACTTCGCCGCGATATGCAAAGTCAGGCGTGTACACGCGCGAGATGATTCGAGGCGCAGCATTTGAAATTTCAACATAGGCAGTTGTTTGGACATCCGTCCAGAGATCATCCATCTTTACTGGAACAGATAAATTTCCAAACTCTAAACCATCGTGATTTATCTTCGCTGTCCAAACCGAATCGTGAATTATATCATCACCGTTTAGGCCGGTGTCTGAAAGGGTGATTATTCCTAGACCAAATTCACTCAAATCGACCATCACACCAACCACGTCAGTGTCGACGTCCTCGATCACTGCTTCTAAGTGAGCAATTCCGCCTTCGGTGAATAGGACACCTTCTCTAAAACTAAGACCAAGTAATGTAGGAGGTGTATTTTCTGCGGCGGTAATTACCGATGGATACAGAACCCTCTCAAGAGTCTGATGTTCGACCACTCTGACGACTTCTGATTCGTTGTCATTTTCATCTCCTATCGGCAAACCAATATCGATAATCCGGTACACTTCGTGAAGCATACCAGCGAGTAATCCCTCATTGATTACCGTTCCATAGGCAGTGAAATTGTCTAGTGATTCAGTATCCTGCCACTCAGCCAACTCGACTTCATGGCCATCGGCCATACCCATTCTAATACCAATGATTTCTATCGTCTGTCCATTTCCATCACGGGAAGTCGGAAAATTATCACCGATTACATATTCGTCAGGAACTATACCAGTTTCTCTGAAACCAGTGATATTCATGTCACCGTCATATTGGGGTCTCTCTGGCTCCAAGATTAACGGCGAACTTTCTGGATATTCGTTACTTGTAGTGCCATTGTCCTCGACATATAGGTATCGAATTGTTCGATTTGCCCAATCTGTTTGTGGAACAGTGTATTCGTAGGTCAGATTGTGTTCTGCCTCAATTTCTTGTCCTATCGGTCCTATTGGAGTTCCTGAGATATTAAACCATAATTCATTTTCTATAACATCAACTTCGAATTCTTCTCCGGTAGCATTTGCTTGAATTAGGGATTTTTCTATTTGGCGAACATAACCGAATGAACCACTAGCATCCCCAGAATATTGACCATCGACAATTATGCGATCCTGAACAACCTCGCCACCAAGTACCTCGTAGTGGATGTCTGGAACTGTTCCATTAACTTGAACTTGGAATTGACTATCTTGGATAAGGAAACCAAAATCTCCAGAACCTTTGATTTTCAACAATTGTTCCTCACGAACTCCGTCAAGCCACTTTTCCCTAGTTCGGAATTCATCCAATTCGAAGGAAAATGCTTCGTCTTGGGTTTGGAGGCGAATGCTTAGGTTGGCCTCAATTTGTGTATCAGATAGACGACGAATTCCATCTTCATCCCACGTTTCAATGTAGAATACTGACAATTCTCCGTAGCCGCCTTGAGTACTATTGTTTGAACCCCCGTTGTATGAGATAGATCCGGTTGCTTCCAAAGTTAGTCGTTCCGTAAGTAATCCATCTTCCCAATCTCTGAGTATGTACGCTTGGTACACATTGGCCTCTACATCGATTAGAGAGTCTTCTGAATCACTTACGAATTCTAGGCTACCTGAGCCACGCATCTCGAAAATTTGACGTGAAATCTCAGTTCCATCGTATGTCTCATTCATCCATACGTTATGCAAATCAAGAGTCAAATACATCTGGTCGGTACCGGTGTCCAAATCGAGAACTAAGGATCCATTTCCTAATTCACTAGAACTCAAAATTTCACCGGTTCGCTTCTGCCAACCTCGCCCTTCGAAATATAGGCTTGAACCACCCTCTGCGTCATTCTGTAACTCCCAAGTGGTTTCACGAGTGATTTCGTGGTCAGCAGATGGTTGGTTCCAGATTGTCATATCCATTGAGCGTGAGCAGGTGGCTTCTGTCGAACTGACTTGGACAAATACCTCATCGAGGAATTCCGGCTCATCTGGCAACACAACATCAATTTCTCCACCCGCTACAACATAGGATGCTTGGGCCTCTGTAGCGATGACTTGCCCATCTCTGATGTGCTGAACATCAATGGTTACTCCACTAGGAGAAGTGCCGTTTTGAAACGCAGGCTCAAAGGTAGTTCTGTAGCGATGAATTACCATTTCTTGCCATGTTCCGTTTTCATCTAGAGCCCAATCATAGTTCCAATCGACTAGGATTTCACAGGTTGGAGCAGGTTCAACTTCGTCTGCCCCAGCAATTCCAGTCAACGGTGCGACGAGCATTAGCGTAAGGAGCACGGCAGTCTGGAATCGGTTGTGCACATTTGTACCCCTGCGTGATATTGTTTGAAGACTTGCCCGTCATGACTGGACAATCGGGGTTAGAATAGAGGCTCTTCCCAGTCGTCTTCTTCATCTTCGTCGGTCATTCTTTCGCGCCAGAGAGATGTTGGAACATCATCGTAGATTCCAGCATATGGGTCTTCATCCTCTTTATTTGCCGCCTCAGTCATGGCTCTTCGGGCGAAGTCACGAGCTTCTGGCTTGAATTTCCAATAGTGAATTCTCCACTCTCTACCATCCCAGAGAGTGGTTTCCTCCGATTCTGTGGTAAGCAAGTCGTAATCCTGCAATTGATAGAAGAGGTTACGATCCGTGGGTTCGAGAGCATTGTCGATAATGCGATTTGAGAAACCGAAAAAACCGAGTGCGTGCTCGGCAATCGACTCGGCAACGATTACTTCCATTTCCGAATCGACTTTACGGCGAATAGCTTGAGTCAACTCTGCTAGCGTCATACCCATCGCATCCCCCTCCTGTGGTAGAATATGGAAGCCCGCTCTTTATCAACAATCGCACATCGAGTCCACGAATCCTTCGGATTCGACCCGAAGTGGTTAATCGAATAGCGACTCGGCACAACCCATGGACGGCGAGGCTAGCCCTACCTTCCTCGGACTCTCTGAGACTGAAGAAGGACCCTGGGATGTGGTAATACTCCCCATTCCATTTGAGATGACAACAAGCTGGGGAGAGGGAACAGAACACGGGCCTGCGGCCGCAATCGAGGTTAGTTCGCAGGTCGAATTGTACGATTCTTTGCTCGAAGAGGAGTTGCCTTGCGGACTTGCGTTTCACACAGCCACTGCTTGGAATTCTGAGGCTGGAACTCTTAGACAACAATTAGATTCTATTCGAGACTATCTACATCCTTGGTTTAACGCAGACCAATTTCCTATCGTTCTAGGTGGAGAGCACGGGCTTCTACCACCTTTAGTTGAGGCTTTACAGAATCACCCGACTATCGCTGGTGACCTTTCAAAATTGACAGTTGTTCAGGTCGACGCTCATGCCGACCTGCGAGAATCATTGAATGGGGAGCGATTCAGTCATGGCACTGCCGCAAGACGCGCTTTGGATTGTGGTATTGGAGGCCTTTTGCAAATCGGGATACGCGCTTATTCAATCGATGAAGCGAAGTTTGCGGATGTTGAAAATAGAATAGAGACATTCTATGCTCAAGAACTATTCAGTCCAACTGCTGGAAAGACAGGTTGGAATTCTCTTATCGAGCGAATTAGTCAGTTAACTGGACCTGTTTGGTTGACGTTTGATATCGATGGTCTAGATGGTTCATTGGTTCCGGACACAGGCACCCCTGTTCCAGGGGGACTGACTCATTGGGGTGCCGTGGAAATCATCGAAGGATTATTTGCCAGCGAAGCTGAAATCATCGGAGCCGATGTCAATGAGATTTCACCTGGTGAAGATCGATTAACTCAATTCAATGCTGCACTAATCGCAACAAAAATTCTTGCCGCACATATCGCCAATAGAAATTGATCGGACTTTTCGTACTCAAATCGTGCGAATGATTGTAGGTAATAGCCCATACAGCGGCGCATGCGCCGCTGGCTTGCAACATTGGTAGTAGCATCGATGCTTGCTGTCTCTACCGCACCTGTGGCAAACGCGCAGATCGGTCAGCCCGACATTATCCAAGAGCATTGGTATCATTCCTATGCAACACTAACCTTAGATGTAAACGCGTGGGCTGACGATTACCCAGAAATCGTCAATCTGCTAGTTGTGGGCCAAACCGAATTAGGGAGGAATCTTTGGATGTTGCAGATTTCCGATTGGAGTCAAGATACCAAGCCAGACGGAACTGCGAAAGATGTCGTATACATCGATGGAGGGCATCATGGAAACGAACATCTTGGAACCGAACTTGCCTTTCTTGTGGCTGATTATTACATTGAGGGTTGGGCTGATGGCGATGAAGAGGTAGTCGATGTATTGGCGAGGACAGAATTGCATATCCTGATAATGCTAAACGCGGATGGCAATGACTTCGACACAAGATGGAATGTCAACCAAGTGGACTTGAATAGAAACTACGATCACTACTGGAACACCTGCCCAACGACTCAACCAGGAAGTAGTGCATTCAGTGAATCTGAAACTCTGGCAAATTCGATTTACATGAACGAAGTCGTACCTCATGCAGACCTGTATATCACTATGCACACAGGTGTGTGGATTATGCTCTATCCCTGGGGAAAATGGCCTGAACAACCGTCCGATTGGGAAATGTTCCATTACATCAGAGATGAAGTCAATAGTAACATCTCTGACATACCAATCCGTAATGCCAACCAAGGCCTCTATCCAAATTGTGGAACCAGCAGAGATTACGGATACGGTGTGATGGGATATCCAACTTTTACCTTTGAAACCGATGATGAACAGTTTCTGCTTGGAACCATAGAGCCACTATCTCAAAGACTTGGTGAAGAGCTAGATGTGATGAAATATCTAATCGAGAATATCTGGTATTGGCGAGCTCGACTGGTTGTTGAAAGCGTCGAGATAAATGGCAATGAAGTGGATGCCCATGTGGTTAATCATGGGCGAGCGAGCACATCAAATGCTACGTTACATTATTCGGATTCAAATGGAGAGTTGCTGTGGCATTCTTCCCTTTTTGGAGTGAATGCTACGAATCAAACCAAGGTCACCTTCGATGGTAGAAATCTAACTCTCATCGAGGGTGGAACGTGGAGTATACATTACCAAAAAAGAGTTATCGATGCCTCTCAATGGGTGGAAGAAAATATTGACGATTCTATCGTAAAGATTTCTGAAAGCAACAAAGGATTACTGCCTGCGCCTTCACTGTTTATTCATCTAATTTCAATAGTTGTGGCTGCTTTTGCTGGTCGAAGAAAAACCACAGATTTTGCATAGAAACTATAGATTGGAGAAAAGAAACTGTCTTGAAATTAAGAATTTCTTTAGATATTCTTTGTATATTGGAACTTTTTCCCACAACCCATGCAGGCAAGTTGCGCTAATTTTGACCGGACTGGAGACATCATGATTATTCCCGTATTCAAGGACTTAGACAAGGCTCCAAACAATACCACTGTCGGCCTCGACCGTGGTCCGAGTATTGCTGTTAAGGCAGCAGCCGCCAGCGATGCAATTTCTGGCAAGAGGGGAGAATCACTTAGTGTTTGGACCAAGGGTTGTACAGTAATTTTTGTCGGACTTGGAGAAAAAGAGAAACTCACTCACAAAGTTGCCCGGGACTCTGGTGCAAAATGTCTCGCTAGTCTATCTAAGGATCTCGGTACCGATATCGTAATCCGCTTCACATCCGGATGGTCTACAGAAAATATGACTGCATTCGCCGAGGGAATGATGCTACGAGATTATGAGTTTGATAAATATCAGAAAAAGGACGATGAAAAGAACCACGATGGGTGGACGTTAGAATGCCAAGCACACGACCGACATCTGGAAGGTCTAGCCAACTCTATCAAGAAAGCAAGCCTTGTAGTAACTGGTGTTCATCTAACTCGCGACCTAGCAAACGAGCCGGCGAACCGACTCTACCCTGAAGAGTTCGGTCGCAGAGCCCTAGAATGGGCTGAAGGCAAGGATAATGTCGAGGTCGAGGTTTGGGATTATGGACGACTTCAGAAGGAAGGTATGCAGGGTGTAATCGCTGTCGGAAAGGGTAGTATTCGCAAACCTTGTATGGTTTTCTTCCGATTGAATCCGCACGCCCAAATCGGTGAGCAGGTGCCTTGTATAGTCGGAAAAGGTATCACCTTCGACACCGGTGGAATTTCCATAAAACCTAGCCAGGGTATGTGGGATATGAAGTACGATATGCACGGTTCCGCTACTGTCTTCGGGCTGTTCCAAGCACTTTGGGCAACAGGATACGAAGGTCGAGTAAACGGAATTACCTGCATGGCAGAAAATATGCCGAGCGCCGAGGCTTACAGGCCTGGAGATGTAATCGATACTTACTCTGGAAAGACTATTGAAATCTTCAGCACCGATGCCGAAGGACGAAATGTGCTCTCTGATGGCCTGTGGAAGGCTGCTGAACTGGACCCCTCATACATTGTTGATCTTGCCACCTTGACCGGTGCCTGTGTTGTTGCTCTAGGCCAAGAGGCTTCTGGTCTTTGGTCTAATGATGATAAATTACGAGAAAGTATTCATCAGGCTGGAAATTCAGTAGACGAATTGGCTTGGCCAATGCCTCTACTACCTGCTTTTGAGAAGGAAATGACGAGTTCCAAGTTTGCAGATGTTAGAAACGGTGGAAAGGGCCGATATGGTGGAGCAAATACTGCAGCCGCATTCCTCAAACAATTCATTCAAGAGCGAGAGGATGGAACTGGCGACAAATCAGAAATTCCATGGGCTCATCTCGACATTGCTGGAACGGCTTGGAATGTCGACACCAACGCCTGTGTTGCACACGGCGGAACAGGTGTTCACGTGCGAACCCTACACCACCTGATTACTCAGGGATGAATCACTCGTCGCCATCGTCGCCATCGACTACTTCGAAGTCGGCTTCAACGACACCATCACCATCGGCTGTTGCTTCGTTAGCCGCCTGTTGCTCGGCCATTTCTGCTGCAGCTGCCTCGTAGAGCTTGGTTGAGACACCGTGCATCACCTGCTCTAACTCGCCCATCTTTGCTTGAATTGCAGCCTCATCGAGTTCCTCAAAATCGATAGGTTGACCGTCATTCATAATGAGGGCTTCAAGTTCATCCAACTTCTCGTTGACTGGAGCTTTGTCCTCATCAGACAATTTCTCACCTGAATCTTCCATCATCTTTCGAGTCTGGTAAACAATGCTGTCCGCTTGATTGCGTAGGTCAACCCTAGCCTTCCGACGCTTGTCTTCCTCTGCGAACTCTTCCGCCTCGGCGATCTTTGACTGAATCTCATCTTCAGATAGAGAGGTTTGGCTCTCTATCTTAATCGATTGTTCGGTTCCTGTACCGAGATCCTTAGCGGATACGTTAACGATTCCATTTGCGTCGATATCAAAGGTGACCTCAATCTGTGGAATACCGCGAGGAGCTGGAGGGATTCCCATTAGATGGAATCGGCCTAGTGTTGTGTTATCCTTGGAGAACTCGCGCTCTCCTTGAAGGACGTGGACCTCTACAGCTGGTTGGTTGTCGGAGGCGGTTGAGAACACCTCTGAGCGGCGACTTGGGATCGTTGTATTGCGCTCGATCATCATGGTAGTCACGCCACCTAGGGTCTCAATTCCTAGAGTCAGTGGGGTGACGTCGAGTAGTAGTACGTCGGTTACTCCTTCGTCACCGACGATAATTCCAGCTTGAAGAGCTGCTCCAACAGCAACTGCTTCATCGGGGTTAATACCCTTGAATGGAGCCTTACCAACTTCCTTCTCTATCGCTGTTTGAACAGCAGGAACACGTGTAGAACCTCCGACTAATATGACCTTGTCCACCTCTCCCTTGGACACTCCTGAATCCTTCATCGCCTGGCGGGTAGGAGCCATTGTTCGCTCGATTAAATCGGCAATTAATTCCTCGAATTTTGCTCTTGATAGTGATAAATCGAGATGCTCCGGCTGTCCATCGCGCATGGTGATGAATGGTAGATTAATCTGAGTTGTTCCGGTTCCGGACAACTCAATCTTTGCCTTCTCAGCTGCCTCTCTTAGGCGACTCATGGCTTGCATATCGCCTGACAAATCGATTCCTGTAGTCTTCTTGAATTCAGACAGAATCCACTCAATAACGACCTCGTCGAAGTCGTCACCACCCAATCGGTTGTCTCCACTAGTGGCCTTGACTTCGATCTGTGGTTGTTCGTCTACTAGGTAAATTTCAAGAATTGACACATCGAAAGTTCCGCCGCCGAGGTCGTATACCAGAATCGTCTGGTCGTCTTCCTTGTCAACACCATAAGCCAGTGCAGCAGCAGTAGGTTCGTTGATGATACGAAGAACCTCGAGACCAGCAATTCGGCCTGCGTCGCGAGTAGCCTTTCTTTGAGCATCGGTAAAGTATGCTGGACAGGTAATAACTGCCTGTGTTATTTCCTGACCGAGGTATGCCTCAGCATCGGCTTTCAGCTTCTGTAGTACGAATGCTGAGACTTCTTGTGGAGTAAACTCATCATCACCAATTGTTTGCTTCCAGTCCGTACCCATTTCTCTCTTCACGGACATGATTGTACGTTCTGAGTTGGTGACCGCTTGTCTCTTTGCGGTAATTCCAACAAGGCGGTCTCCATCTTTCGTGAAAGCAACTACTGAAGGAGTAGTTCGACTTCCTTCTGAGTTCGGTATTACTATGGCCTTTCCACCTTCTAAGGTAGCAACACAGCTATTTGTCGTTCCAAGGTCTATTCCAATTACTGCAGCGCTCATTTCATTCACTCCATTGAGATTTCACTCACTTTCATCGGCTGTTATAGCCTCCGAATTGATGTCGAATATAACATCAAGAATTCCGTTGTTTAAGTCCCATTCGACGATATTTTCTGCCGAATGAGGAAGGGAGTAGCGCTTTAGGGGGCGCATTTGTGTGGTTTTCATCAGTTGCAGTATCTCACCACCACTGGTTAGGTTAAGCTCGACCTCTTCTTGCTGTAGGTCGGTAAATCTGGATATATCTACGGTGATGCACATCCTGTCTTCATGGATGAATACATCTTCCAAGGGTAGATCATTATCGGATTCTTCAGTTAATTCATCCTCAACTTCAATCTCTGGGACTTCGACAGGGCTATTGCCTTCAAACTGAACCTTGATTCCCATATTGCGGAACATCTCTCCCATTCCACCTGGACCGTTGAGCATGGATTCCATCTGTTTGCGGAATTCCTCAGGGTCTACGTCTGTTCCCATTCTAATCTCAGTCGATGCCATGCGGTCTGGATCGAGCCCCATCTCCTCAAATTGTTCTCGGACTTGTCGCATCATATTTTGCAATAATTCGACATCGATTGGCATACCCATGTCTGCGAACATTTGGGCCATCTGCTCGAGCATCCTCTCCTCGAATTCGTCTCTTTCAGCGGTGCTCATTGTATCACTACTCAACCTGAGGTTGTATAGTCCGAGCATTCTGCCATATTTGAATCGAACGGTTACTGGGGCACTCGTGCGCGGGGGTATGCGGGTGTACGCACGTGGTGCGAGCGCGTTGCAATATCGGCAACATCGCATTGAAAGCGAGCCTGTGGTTCGCTGGGCGCATGGTCGAGTCCGAGCAGGATGTTGCTTTGCAGGATACCGACCGTATAGAGGGGCGCTCAGCACTGGTAAACAACACCAATGCAGCCCTGGCACTTGCAGGCGCCGTTAGGTCGACTTTAGGGCCAAGAGGTTCAGATAAGATGCTAGTCAACGAGAATGGCGAGATTGTCGTCACCAACGATGGAGTTACGGTTCTGGAAACTGCAAAGGTTGAGCATCCAACCGCCAATCTTCTCATCGCAACCAGTTCGGCCCAGGATAGGATTGCTAGAGATGGAACAACAACTTCAGTACTTCTTACATCAGAACTTCTACGTAATGCACTGGAACTATCCAGAATAGGAGTTCATCCAACTATAATCATGAATGGATATCGTATTGCGGTGGAAGAATCGCTTTCGCAGTTAGAAGAAATCTCTAGATATGCATCAGATGATGACTTGATCTCTGCTACATCCACAACTATGGCTGGTAAGATAGATACTGCCCTCGCTAAGACCATGACCGAACTAGCAATTGAAGCCGCTCTGGCTCTGAAAGATGAAGAGGGCGGCGACGATCTTGAGAGGATTCGAGTAAAACGTCTACAAATGACAGATGGTGGTGGTGCAGACTCTGAAATCATTCATGGCCTAATGCTAAAGAAACAGCGCCTCGATTTCACCACTGAGAGCCACTCTGATGGAGGCAAAATCGGTATTATCGATGGTGGTCTTGAGAATCGAGAATTGGAGTTGGATGCGCAAATTGAGATTCGAAGCACCGGTGTGCTGTCGGGATTCCAAGAGCGGAAGAGAGTGAAATTAGCCGAACAGGTCTCCAGACTTGCTTCCCTAGGAGTCGATCTGCTTTGTGTTCGAGACGGGATAGCAGACGAGGCGACCTCATTGTTGAAAGAGGCTGGAATAACCGCTTATCGTAGGTTTGAGCGAGAAGATTTGGAGAGGCTATCGATATTAACAGGCGCAAAGATGATTCGTGATGCAAATAGAATGTCTACTGAGGATGTAGGAACTTACAGCCAGCGTGTAGCCGAGAAAATAAACGATGCTTGGCACGTCAGAATCGACGGTGAAGGTGGGGCGATGACCGCCCTGCTTCGTGGAACTACACCCACCATGCGGGAGGAGGTTAGCAGAGCTTTCGATGATGCTCTTGGTGTAGCCTTCCGATTAGTTCGTGAGCCAAAGATCCTTCCTGGTGGAGGGGGAACTCAAACTCATTTAGCCCGGCACCTACGTTCCTTCGCTACCACTCAAAAAGGTCGTGAACAATTGGCAATTGAGGGCTTTGCGGATGCTCTAGAAATAATCCCTCGTGTTCTGGCTGAGAATGCTGGACTTGATCCAATCGACGAGATATTGGCACTATCGGCGGCACAAGCAAAACACGGTGCTTGGCACGGTCTCGATGCGATGAGTGGAGAAAATGCCGACATGGGTAAATTGGGAATACACGACCCTCTTTTCGTTGCTCGGCAGGCCTTGACGGGTGCAACTGAAGCGGCGATTACAGTCTTAAGAATCAATGATGTTCTATGGGCTAATGTCGAGCCTAGCACCCCTGATTGGTCAAATCAAATTGATGAAGATTGAAGGCCGGAAGTCATTGCATCACAAAGTGCATCTAAGTCATACTCGGCTTTCCATCCCCAATCTTTCTGGGCGACCGAATCATCAACTGAGTCGGGCCAAGAGTCCGCATACTCCTGCCTTACATCAGGTTCGAAATCACAAGTGAATCCCGGAATCCTAGCAGCAACTGCATCTGCGATTTCAGCGGCTGTAAATGAACAACCCGAGATGTTGTAGCCGCCGCGTGCATCACCAATCGAATCAACCGGCGCGTCCATCAAAGCAATGGTTGCACGAATAGCATCATCCATGTACATCATTGGAAGACGAGTGTCGGCTCGAACAAAGCAATCGTAGTGCCCATTTTCAAGTGCGGCGTGAAATATATCTACAGCATAATCCGTAGTTCCTCCACCGGCAGGAGCCTTGTAGGAAATCAAACCGGGATATCGGATTCCTCGTACGTCAACTCCATATTGCTTCCAGTAATTCATTGCCAAACGCTCTCCAGTGACCTTGGTCTTACCATACATGGTGGTTGGATTAAGCGGGCAAACCTGTGGAGCGTGTTTTGGTGCATCGGGCCCGAAAACGGCGATTGAAGAAGGTACGTATACCCTCAATCCATGTTTGCGAGCTGCTTCCAATACTGTGACTGTTCCACCAACATTGATTCTCTCGCATAATTCAGGATTCTTCTCTCCGGTTGCGCTCAAGATAGCCGCTAAATGATACACGATTCCGATCGATTCCTCAACCACGACCTCATCGAAGGAATTAGCATCGATTACACTCAGATGTCTGTACGGACCTCCAACCACACATGGATGATCTGGAATATCTCGCACATCGCTAGCGACTACTGCATCGGCGCCATAGCTAATGCGTAATGCTTCAACAAGTTCAGTACCAATTTGACCAAGCGCTCCGGTAACCAAAATCCGTGAGCCTGGAGCGTCGGCCATACCTCTTCGGGAGTAAGACGATACTTAGACTTGCGAGGCGAGCGGTTGAACATGTAATTTTGTAATCTCCAGAGCCAATGTTGATATGCGAGACATGTCGGCTTCAAACCCCGTTGATTGCATGAAGTATGTCGTAGTCACGGGCGGCGTCCTATCTGGACTTGGGAAAGGTATCACAGCGTCGAGCATCGGAGTTTTACTAAAATCCGCAGGACTGCGGCTCACTTCGGTAAAGATTGACCCCTATCTAAATAGCGATGCGGGCACCATGTCACCCTTTGAACATGGAGAAGTATTCGTATTGGATGATGGCGGAGAAGTCGACCTTGACCTTGGGAACTACGAAAGATTCCTCGATGTGGCTTTAACTCGTGATAATAACATCACCACAGGAAAGGTCTATGCAAACGTCATTGAGAAGGAACGCCGTGGCGATTATCTCGGAAAGACCGTACAAGTTGTACCACACATAACCAACGAAATCCAAGATTGGATTGAGCGTGTTGCACACGTCAGTGCAGACGGTTCGGGAGAAACTCCAGATGCTTGTGTAATCGAATTAGGAGGTACTGTCGGAGATATCGAGAGTGCACCTTTCATCGAAGCATTGCGGCAATTCCAATTTAGAGTCGGACAAGAGAATGTTTGCTTTGTTCATGTTAGTCTTGTTCCAGTAATGGGCCCGGTCGGCGAACAGAAGACTAAACCAACTCAACACACGGTGAAAGAACTACGAGGACTAGGAATTATTCCAGATATCCTTGTTTGCCGATCAGAAAAGCCATTGGAAGAGGAAACTCGAGTGAAGTTGGCGGCATTCTGTCATGTTGGAAATGATGCGGTAGTCTCGGCCCACGATGTTTCCAACCTCTACCAAATTCCAATTTCACTTTACGAACAATCTGTATTGAGCAAGGTCTCGAGTCACCTTGGATTTGAGGTTCCTGATTCACTACCAATGCTCGATGATTGGAAAGAAATGGCCGATAAGGTAGACCGATTGGAAGAGGAGGTTCACATTGCAATGGTCGGCAAATATACCGGCCTTTCTGACTCTTATCTTTCAGTAATCAAGGCCTTGCAGCATAGCTCTTTTGCTGTAGATCGTAAATTGGTAATCGATTGGATTGAATCAACCGACCTCGACCCGCATGATGTCACTGAAAAGCACGATGAAGCGTGGGGATTACTTCGCGCCGCAGACGGGATTCTAGTGCCTGGAGGGTTTGGTAATCGTGGAGTCGAAGGAAAGATTGCCGCAGCGAATTATGCACGAGTAAACAATGTTCCATATCTCGGTGTTTGTCTCGGGCTACAAATTGCAACAATCGAGTTCTGTCGCAATGTCTTGGGCCTTGAGAATGCAAACTCAACAGAGTTTGACGAGAATACTCCGAATCCAGCCGTTGTCTTCATGCCGGAAATTTCCAAAACCCACATGGGCGGAACTATGAGACTTGGAACAAAGCCAACTCCATTCCTGGTCGATGATTGCAAAATAAGGCGCTTGTATGGAGGTGCTGACCATGTAGATGAGCGACACCGACACCGCTACGAAGTCAATCCAGAGTTGATTGAGAGAATCGAAGCCGAAGGTCTAGTTTATGTTGGAAAAGATGATACCGGTCAACGGTGTGAAATCATGGAATTGGAGAATCATCCGTATTTTGTTGGAACTCAATATCACCCAGAGTTCAAGTCAAGACCAAACCGGCCAAGTCCACCATTCCTAGGACTTCTCAAAGCTGCTGTTGGAGAAGACATCTGAGTTCTCAAACAGGCGATTAGATGTGGGAACAAATCGTTGACCTTGCCCACAACGAAATTGTGGCCTATGTTGGAATGCTGCTGATTCTAAGCGCGTTTTTTCTAGAAACTCGTGATATCCTACACAGTAAAGAATGGCCATATCTTGTCCTCATGGCATTAGGCTCAGGACTCCTTGCAGTAAGGGCATATCTCATTGATGAGTGGGCATTCTTCATTCTCGAAGTTGCATGGTTTGCCGCTGCAGCATTGGGTTTGTGGTCCATTAGCAAAGCAATTAGAAGTAAATCATTTCTTCATGATTAAGGCACCAATGATGATACCCAATACGGCGAGTTCTAATTGTTCGTGTACCCATGTATTTTGAATGAATTCAAACCATGAACCACCCCACCACATCTCTCGGTCTTCGTTTAGGTAACTTAGTCTTATGAGTAGATTTAACGCACTAATGGCGATGAGATAAATTCCCGAACTCATTTTTGCATTATCAGACTTGATGAATCCCACTAAATACAATCCCGAAATCAATAATATTGAGATTATTGTCAATGAGAATACCATCGAATAAATAATCCACTTATTAGAAAGAGGACTCCATTCAAGGTGATCCAACAATTCCATCAATGCAATAACCACAGCAGGCAATATTAGTACTAGAGCACTTGTTCCTGCAATCATGCTGATTGGAGATGTTTGTTTTTCT
>CAZKVK010000003.1:0-8033 GCA_964556195.1 uncultured Candidatus Poseidoniales archaeon | reverse complement strand
ACTCGGTTATGATTCAAAGAATCTTGGCTGCGGTAGTGAATACCCTCGCATCGGGGTAATCTGAGCAGTATTGGTAAGCGTAGGTGGTGCGAACCGTACCGGATTGGTCTACGAGGAACTCTCCAGTAGACATCCAGGGATTGTCGACGAGAGGTCTGTCGATGGCTCGCCTCGCCTCTTGGAAGTCAAGTCCTATCTCCTTCGAGTGACACCAAGTTTCCTCAGGAGCGTCATACAGTACTTGTTCCACACCGAAGTTCGCGAGGCCGTAGGCGTTGTATACAACATAGTCAGGATCGCAAAGTATTGGACAAGCGATTTCGTACTTTTCGCGATATTCAGCTGCTCTCTCCGGCTCTCCCTGACCTATGATAACAGGGGTTATTCCAGCAGCAATATAGTTCTCGTACTCGTCACTGAGTCTTGATGCTCTATCGAGCCCACACCCGCAACCAAAGTGGCGCCAGAACATCAGAAGAGCCGGCCCCTCCGACCAAAAGGAGGACAATCGACGTGAGGTACCTGTATGATCAAGCAACTCTGGGTCAGGTGCGCTAGTGCCCGGTTCTAGTGGCTTTGACCGCTTTTCACCAGGTCCGGCAACCCATATCTCGAGCCATTCTTTTTCCGCGTCCTCAACAAGCCTCTCAGTGGAACTCATACCTCACAAGTCGTCGAGTGTAGAATAAAGATTTAGTCAACGGAAACTGGTAGAACTCTGGTCGTCCGGTATCCTTGTAGCACTTTCATATAGCGCTTTTCAGCAAATTCAGAATCTAACTTTGAATCTCCAGTCTCTATTCGTAATCTACGCACTGTGAGCAACTTAGCGGGTGTGCATATTCCCAATACAGAATCAATTCCTGCAGCCCTCAACACCTCTGGCGAGAGTTGTAAATTTCCTCTACCGATTAGAAAACCTTGGCCACCCATAGGAGAGAGTAAAATCGTAACATTCCCATCATGTTCCGAGAGCAATTTGAGTAAGTCTGATTCATTCAAGTCTGTTCCTACCTGCTCACTTCCTAGACTCGCGTCTATGCCAAGAACGGTGGGCTTGATTCCAACCATTTCTCCGATGGTTCTGAGTGTTCCACCAGAGCCCCAGATTAACAGGCGATTGTCTTCCATCAGAATTTCACGAATATGGTCTGCTAGACCTTCGACAATTTCGTCTTCACCGGATGCTTCGACCCGTTGCTTGGTTCCCTGCATCCATCGTGGGCTTGCGGGAGTCATCGCCTCGGCGTACATTCGTACAACCCAACGTCCCTCACGGTAGATTTCTTCATCGAGATCTAGGACTTCTGTATTGGCAACCAATAACTCTCCATCTAGCCAAGCAGACAATACCTCAGCGGCTGCTTTCGGGGAGGAAGCAAAACATCCAGAGTGCATCTTTACTCCGCAAGGAACTCCGATTAGGGGTAGGTTACCACGTCCTGCTTTCTCTAAGGCCGCTACAATATCTCGGGTGGTTCCGTCTCCGCCACCATAGACCAGTAAATCGATTTCTGCATCTAGCAAGGTCTGAACTAAGCCCGCTGTATCTTCAGCGGAAGTTAATCCAGAAGACTGATGAATGGAGGATACACTACCGATTTCAGAGTCAATCCAATCCGTACCCATTCGGCCTTCACTGGTTACCCAATGTAATTCAGAGGTGTCTTTTCTAAGTCTTGTAAAATGCGCCAACGAATCCTTCACTCGAGGACCTGCTCGGTCTTCTGCACCCTGTGAGCGGGCGTATTCGGCTTGACCATCTGAGCCCTTTAGACCCAAGCGACCACCAAGTCCCGCGTCAGGGTTGACTAGTAGCCCAATGCGAGCCATACCTTCCGCAGCGGGCAGGCGTTAATATCTCCACAGCCCTACCAATTAGCGAAATGCGCATCGTAGTGGCACTGGGTGGTAATGCTCTACTGAGGAGAGGGCAGCCGATGACCGCTGAGAATCAAAGGGAGAATGTTCGCATCGCCGCCAGGGCCTTGGCGCCGATTACCGAGGGTAACCAATTGGTAATCAGTCACGGAAATGGCCCACAGGTAGGGCTTCTAGCACTACAATCTGCTGCCTACGAAGAGGTTGAAGCATATCCATTGGATGTACTTGGGGCACAGACGGAGGGGATGATTGGCTACATGATTGAGCAAGAGCTAGGAAATCTACTCCCAATCGAAGTACCATTTGCTACAATCCTAACTATGGTTGAGGTTGATCCGGAAGACCCGGCGTTCGAAAATCCAACAAAACCAATTGGGCCGATTTACAATCCAGAGGATGCAAAACGGCTCGAGGTTGAGAAGGGTTGGAAAATGAAACCAGATGGAGAACATTGGAGAAGAGTAGTGCCATCTCCAGAGCCTCACAGAATCTTTGAGATGAGACCTATTCACTGGCTTCTCGAACATGGAACAATAGTCATCTGTGCGGGCGGGGGAGGGATCCCAACGATTTACAATAGTGAGGGAGACCTAGAAGGAGTTGAAGTTGTTATCGACAAGGATCGAGCTAGTTCCCTACTTGCCTTCGAACTTGAGGCTGATTTGCTAATCATGGCTACCGACGCTGACGGAGTCTACCTGAATTGGGGAACTGATGATGCTGAGAAGATTGTGACGACTACCCCGGATGAGATTGAGAAGCATGAATTCGAGGCTGGTTCGATGGGCCCGAAAGTCGAGGCTGCCTGCGACTTCGTGAGACGTACAGGTCAGCGTGCAGTCATCGGCGCTTTGGCTGATTTACCGGCTATGGTCGCGGGCGCTGCAGGGACTCAATTCGTCATCGAATGACCTATTTTCTAGCCAAGCCCTTCATAGCGGCGATTCGTCGGCGTAGCCGACGGAGAGACGCGGTATGAGCATGATCACGGTAGATGTGGGAGCAGACGGTGCCCACGAATATGCCTCCGGAATCACTGCTGGCGAGGTAATTCTCAATGTTCACGGCAAGCGCTCTGGAGCCGTCGCGGCACTGGTCGACGGTGTCGAGCGCGACTTTTCTCACATACTAGATTCCAATTGTAGCATCGAGTCAATCCACGGCGAGAGTGAGGCCGGACTATACATTCTGCGCCATTCCTGTGCTCACCTCCTAGCGCAGGCTGTTGTTGAGATGTTTCCAGACGCTAAACCAACTATTGGGCCGCCAATCGACCACGGCTTCTACTACGACTTCCATATGGAGCCGATTGGTGATGAGGAGCTTCGAGCCATCGAGAAGAAAATGAATCAACATATCAGAGCAAATCATGCTATGATTCGTGAAGAATACGATAATCAGACTCTAAGAGATATGTTTTCCGATAACAAGTTCAAACTGGAAATTATGGACGATAAAATCGGCCACGACGTGGGTTCGTCAGCATATAGGCAAGGCGACTTCGTGGATCTTTGTCGTGGTCCTCACGTTCCTTCAACTTCGCATCTACGCTGGTTCAAACTGACCAGCACCAGCACCGCTTACTGGCGTGCTGATAGCAAGCGAGAATCACTTGTCAGAATCTACGGAATGTGCTACGCCAGCAAAGAAGGGCTGAAAGAACGCCAAAGGCAGATTGAGGAAGCAACAAAGCGCGACCATAAGAAAATCGGCAAAGAAATGGAACTCTACATGATTGACGAAATGATTGGCAAGGGTTTACCTGTCTGGTTACCGAATGGTGAAATTCTCAAATCCGAAATCGAGCGTTACGCTGTCGAGACAGAGGAAGCCTATGGATACCAAAGGGTAACAACACCGGTTTTAGCTAAGCAAGAGTTGTTCGAATGCAGCGGACACCTTCCACACTATGCTGACTCGATGTATCCACCTATGAAAATGGATGATGGTACTTACTATCTGAAGGCAATGAACTGTCCAATGCATCACCTAGTCTTCAACAATAAGAAACGAAGTTACCGTGAGTTGCCATTGAGGATTGCTGAGTACGGAACAGTCTATCGAAACGAGCTCTCAGGAACTCTAGCCGGGCTACTTCGAGTTCGTATGCTTTCGATGAATGATGCGCATATTTACTGCACCTTAGATCAGGTCGCTGATGAGGTCAGAGCAAATGTTCAGATGGTCAATGATTACTACCGAACCTTCGGATTCGAAAACTTCCATCTGCGCCTCTCTCTTTGGGACCCTGAGAAGACTGAGAAATATATCGATCAACCAGGGAATTGGGAGTCCACACAGAATCATTTGAGAGAAATTCTCGAAGATATTGGGATACCATTTGTTGAGGCGGTTGGTGAGGCCGCTTTCTATGGGCCGAAAATCGATATTCAATTCACAACCGCCCTCGGAAGAGAGGAATCGATGTCAACAATTCAGTTAGACTTCGCCGCTAAGGATCGCTTTGGATTGAGTTACAAAGACGAGAATGGAGAAGAGAATGGCGAGGTCTTCGTGATTCATCGAGCTCCTCTTTCAACGCACGAGAGGTTTGTCGCCTTCCTCACCGAGCATTGGATTGGAAACTTCCCAACTTGGCTATCACCTGTTCAGGTTCAAGTAATTACAATTTCAGAGAAGCAGGTCGATTATGCCACTAACGTTAGACAGGCTTTGGAGGCTGCCGGAGTCCGTGTTGAAGTCGATGATTCAGATGCGACAATCGGCAAGAAGATCCGCATGCATAGAAAGATGCGACCAGCATACATGTTGATTCTCGGTGAAGAAGAAGCGGCAGGCAGAACAGTCTCTATTAGAGCTCGTAATGGAGACCAGTGCAATGGAGTTTCATTAGACCAATTCGTCGCGGATCTATTCGCTGAGATTACCAATCGCGAAAGTTTGCTGAGTCTAGTTCCTGCCGCTAATTAGTCTCAAACAACTCTGCGCCTTAGGCTCTCAAGTAATTCGTCTGCTTTTCCTAGGGCAGTCAAACATTCTTGGATTTCTCCGGATTCGAGAGCTTGTGTTGCTCCATTAACAGCCGCCTCTGTTGCCCTACGAGATTCATCGGTTGGAGAAATAGAACTCGAATCAAGACGGCGACGTAGTTCAGACCATTCTGATTGGACAAAGTCCAACAATTCCTTTGCCTCGTTTACCTCTGACTCGTAGACCGCTAAATCGTTGGTTAAAGAGGTTAGAGAGAGAGACGCAGTAGCCCATTCACCAGATGATGCTGCAGATTCCACTTCTGCAAGTCTTACCTGCCAAGATTGCTTGGCTTGGCCCATTGGAAATCTGGATGAAATCTTTTTCTTTTGCCGTAGTGCCCGCTGGACTTCTTGCATTGCATCAGTGGTTTCGCGCACCTCACGGGCTAAACTATCTGCAAGACCCTTGGCTAGAGGCGCGTCGCCCATGGCGAATGCCTCCTTTGCCTCTGCCAGACGTTCTGCATTTGCTAGTTCCAATCCACCCTCAGCTGATTCAAGTGCGGCTTCAGCATCTGCAATTGCTTTCTCTGCCTCGTCGGTGGACGACTCGAGACTGTCCATATGAGCTGGAATCGCACTTGCGATATGTAGGGCCTCGGCTGGCTCCTCTGCATCCATTGCTTCCTTTGCCGCTGTTAGGATACCTCTAACCGCGTCGGAAGTAGGACCGGATTTAGCGGCTATCGCCTTCTCTGCGGTGGCTATCGATTCAACTGCTGCTTGCCAATGTTGTTCGATAGTACCTGCCTTTGTTTTAGCTAGACGGTAAAGGTTCTCCGCTTCCCGAAGTGAACCATGTCCTGCCTCTCTATCGCCTATTTCGAATGCTCTGCGTGGGCCTTGAACTACTGGGGCGATTGCTTCTGCTCTCTCTACTGCCGAAAGCGAATCGGTACGAATTGCATCGATATCTACTGCCATTTCCATGATTCGCTTGGCCTCTATCTCGGCCTCCTCGATTAGCACCATTCCACGAGCTGGATCTTTCCAGCCTGCTTCCCGTGCTTGTTGTATCAAGGAGGAGGCCTGTTCCAAACCGGAATTCTTTGAGCGTAATTCGAGCATTCGTGCTTCAGCGGCATCTAATTCGTTGGCGAATTTTTTCCTGTCTTCGTGGACGTCATCTTTTGCCAATAGGTCTGGAATAATCATTCCAAAGCAAGCAACCGCAAATACTCCAGCGATTAGTAACTCAAGGTCCAGAGAAATCGCCACTGCAATTCCCAGAGCGGTTCCTGCAAGCCCAGAGAATGCCCGTAGTCGCCTTGTGGAAAGTGAACTATTCAGGGCTTTTCGCCAATGTAGTAGAAGAATTGTAGCCACTATAATCAGAATCGCGCTGGCAAGAGCCTTATCGCCAGCTCCAAAGGAATCGATTGCCAAGGCGATTACCATCGGCCAGGCAAGACCACTGGCAATGGCGATCCTAGAACGCTCAACTGGTCCGTGGTCGATTAGATCCATCAGCATTAGAGCAGCGACGAAGATTGCGATGACTGGACCCATCCTAGGGAGTAGTTCTACACTCCCATCCATTGCTGGAAATAACCACCAACCAGCGGAGGCAATCAGTAGCAAAGTTCCAGTCATTGCTACCTTTTCAACCCGTGAACGATGCTGAGTAATTACCTGATCAGCGTGGTCGGGTGGCAGGACCATACCCCTACACCAAGGTGTTTAGGTCAAGAGTCGAGCGGTTGGTTGGACCTGAGGAATAAACCTACTATGAGGTTTATTTAGTCCTCAAAACGTTCCGGACCCCACAACATACGGGCGCCAATAGCTAGTCCTGCGAGGAGAAGAAATACACCTAGAATTACCTGAAGTGGACCGGAGTCGGGATTGACGATAATATTCGAATCAATAGTGATTGAATTGTCCTTCTCTATATCGGCACCTTCCCACTCGAAGCGAAGAGGCAATTCTCCGGCTCGGTCAAGTGGAATAACTAGGGAAATTCCGACCACACCTGGACCTGTCGAGGTGGCCCATGGTACGTTGATGAAAGATGAACATAATTCTCCACTGCATAGCCTACCCACTGCGGGGTCTCCTCCAATATTCTGCACTAATACATACACTTCCAGAGTTTCTCCAACCGTCGGTGTGCCTTCGTAACTGACATTCCAAATACTGATGTTAACTCCAGGAGCTGGTTGTACCGCAATTGAAAATGAGAGTACATTCATGTTGTCTTTGGAATCCCATGACATCAGGATAAACCAGTGGTTGCCGGCTTCCAATGGCTCGATTTCAAAGGTTTTTATGTCTGCAAATGATTGGTTTTCAAAATACGCTTCTTGGTTCAAGATGAAAGTCCATCTAGTATCATAGATTGAGTCTAGGTCATCATAAGAATTGGTTAGGTTAACGGTAATTGGCTCATCTGCCCTAGCAGGTTGTTCCGAAGAAATTAGAACATCATTTGAGTAGATATCTGGGAGAATTGTCGGGCCTGCACCGTCAAGGACTAGAATTATCCAATCGTGATGTACGGAGTTGCCAGCATCGTCTACCACCATCAGATGAAGAGTGTAAGTTGTTGCAGGTTTTGACTGGTGACGGTCTTCAATCTCTAGATTCATGCTGTTGACATCGTCGCCTTGAGGGAAGCGACTTTGGGCAAACATCTGATTCCAATCTACATGTCTCCATTCACCGGTTCGATTACTAGTAATCTCAATTTTTGTATCCAAGCCGGAATTGTCTGAGGTTGAGATATTGATGTTCAGAATATCTTCGCTACCGATTTCAATAATACCGTCGCTGGTATCGATTGCAACCTCCTCATTATTAGTTGATTGAGTGGTAAAGGAGGCTTCCCAAGTTGGTGATTCTCCATCAATTACAATATTCTCATACCATTCACTAGTTGAACCGAAATAATCGATGCATCGCACTACTGTACTTAGTACGTCTCCATGACTATAATTATACTCTGATGGAATAATTGAAACAAAAGGTTGGTCACTAGTTAGGACGATTGAGCCATTATTGCTGAATGTCCAACTTATCTCAGTATCATCTAGATGACTATCAACGCAATTTACCTCGTAAGTCGTTGCTCTATCTAGTGCGATCTGTGAACTCGTTCCATCGCTACCCAAACGGTTTGCGACGATATTAGGCGGCTCATTAAGACCGATACTAATT
>CAZKVK010000002.1:54837-80185 GCA_964556195.1 uncultured Candidatus Poseidoniales archaeon | reverse complement strand
TCATTCTTTTACTTCGCATACTACGAGGCTGAGATTAGTGTGTGGCTGGTTGCGGCTGCACTTTCTACAGGATTATGCGCAGCCACATCGGCAATTGTAACAGCCCACGAATTGGGTCACAAACCCCCCAAAAGCGCCGGTTGGAGATTGGCAAGAATGCTGCTCTTCAGTATCCATTATTCCCACTTTACTACAGAACATAATCACAACCACCACAAGTGGGTAGCTACTGACAATGATCCTGCAAGCGCCACAAAAGAACAGGGATTGTGGACATTCTGGATCAAGACTATTCCTGGACAATTTTTCTCTTCAGTCCGAGTACACAATCGCAAAGGTAGAACCTTACTTCGCAACCCTTCTTTGCAAGGTTTGATTTCACAGGTGATTGCATTAATCGTAATTTCTCAATTACCTAATGGAACGGTATTGCTAGCCGGTTGGTTGATTGCATCGGGAATCGCAATTCTGACTTTGGAGTATGTGAACTACATTCGCCATTGGGGGCTCAGGCGAGAATTGGATGAACGACAAACCGAGATGCAATCCTGGAACACTGAGGCCCGATGGTCTCGATGGACACTACTAGAATTAACACGTCATTCAGATCACCACATAAGGGCAAGCGTACCCTTCTGGCAACTGCGGCCCCATCCGGATGCACCCGAACTTCCAGCTGGTTACTATGCGTGTTGGTGGCCTTGTCTAGTACCTCCTCTTTGGAAGCGTTGGATGAGAGGAAGAATACCCGAGAACACCGTCTAAGGGGTCAACCTCGGGCGCAATTCTCAAGAGCACTACGAATCGGATACGTCCTATGGTTCCCGATTCGGTGGAAGCGACATCGGTCTCAACCACCTCTGCGCTCATCCATACAGGCCTGCTCAGTGTCGGTCTGAGCAATCTATTCTGGAAGGGTAGTGAATTGGCGAATGCCGATAACCCAGAAAGGCTTCTGATGTTGGCATTGGCTCTATTCTGTATTGCCATTCCATTCCAAGGTCTGTACATTCTTCTTAGTCGGATGATTCGTGAATACCCAAATCCAGTATTGGTTCCACCATCCGTATTGCTGTTAGCATCTCGTTGTGAGGTTGTAAGCTATGCTTGCGGAATCACAGGATTTTGCCTTATGCTGGTCAGGACATCAAACATCCTTGCCGCAACGCTAATCGGTTCTGCAATACTTGTGATACTCATGGCAAGATCGGCACTTTCAGCGTCTGTAAGATGACCTACCCGCCGGAGTGAGATTGATTGCTTACCTATGCTACGAGTCCACATGGCAGGTGCCTACGGCCTACCAAGTTGGCCACCTGAAACTCCTTGGGAAGGCTATCTTTTCGCCTTGCTTATTCCATTTATTCTTCGATTTTGGTTATTGAGAAGGCCTTTACTTGACCTGATATCGGTATTTGCACCAAAAGGGGAGCGAACCCGTCACTGGCGATGGCTTAAGCAAAATCACCACAGATTACCTATCACAGGCTTTGATGGATTATTGAAACAAGAAGTCATTGCATTTTTGCTACCTAGTATTGCCGCAGGAATAACTAGGATAGGAATAGGGGAAGTAGGTTGGAAAGAGTGGGATAGCATTCCTAATCTTGGAGAAAAACTTCTGATTATTGCTTTTGCTTATTGGATACTATGGGACTTTAGAAGAGTAATGCGTACCCGCCGTTCAGTCAAGAAAATGGCCAAGATGAATCTAGAAAGAGTGAAACGCAGGGTTGAGAAAGTTCTTGCAGGTCGGGACTTCCTTCGCAATATCGAGGATTTTCGAATCCCTCGTCCTTGGTCATCGATTGAAGTTCCAGACTCAGTTGACGGTGAAGAAATGGCTCTTGATAGACCAAGTAAAATCAAAAGTGTTGGAGTACTAATTCTAAACAAGGCTGCGGATTTAATTGATTACGGACTTGGATATGCAAAAACTCCTGCAGAAGGATTAGCGGACCAAATAGAAAATCGTATGCAAGCGATTCTTGACAATCATATGCAGGCCACTCGCGATTCGATGTTTAGCAATGTGATGTTTTCTTTATTCCCATTAATTGTCCTGAAAGTTCTTCCAGAGATTGTGTGAGATTATTCTGCTGGATTGAGAAGGGCTTTCTCAGCAGGAGTGATTATTGCAATCCAGATAATTCCGAGTGCAATTTGAACAATTCCGGTCAAGGCAATTATCTCTCTAAGTGATACCATATCCATCTCCATCATGTAGCCTGCAGTTATGGCCGAGATTCCCATCATGAAGGTGATTACAAAATGGTCAGTTCCTGCCACTCTCCCCCTCCATTCGTCTTCCGATCTTTCCTGAAGGAAGGTGGTTGAAAGTACCCAATTCAGTCCGCTGGCCGCGTGAGCGAGGAATACCAATACTAGGACAATCTTAGTCCATTCAAAGTAAGATACACCGATGTAAAACAAACCAGAAACGCCAACTGCTAGACCTAACAGGTATGGTCTGAGAGCTGCATTCTCCATCAGTGGCCTGCCAGCTAATGGTCCAAAGCCACTGCCAAAACCTCGAACCATGAACAGCACTCCAACGCCCGCAGCGACGTCTCCTAATCCTGCTTCCGTACCGATAAGAATCAGCAAGAATACCTGAGCACCTCCACCGGAGGCCCACATTCCCTTTGCGAAAACAACCCTCCTAATCGATGGATTTCTGTAGATGTATTTCCAACCATCAACTATCTCGCCAATTGCAGCGAAGGGGGAACTTTTCTCCTCATTCCCGTATGGTCCACCTTGTGGTAGAGTCATCACTCCAAGTGCGGCAAGGGCGAAGGTGACACAATCAATCCATAACGCCGTCTCTATCTCTCCTGTTACTGAGATTGTTAATCCTCCAATAGCTGAACCTAATCCTAGGGCAACCGACCATCCCCCAGATGCCAGAGCATTTGCTGTCAACAGTTCTTCTTCGCTGCAAATGTTTGGAAGATATGCGTATTCGGCTGGGTCGAATACTGCTCTTGCAGCGACCATTACAACAGCCAAGACGTAGACAGAAGTCAGACTTTCAAGCAGATCTAAAGATAGCACCGCAACCAATACGAATAGCGATGCAAGGTTTGCCCCAATCATCAATCCCTTCCTTGAATAACGGTCAGCCAACATTCCTGTGAATGGTGTAACCGCAGCCAGTGAGAAACTGCGAGATGCGAGCACTCCAGCGATTGCTAAAGGTGAGCCGCCACTTTCCTCCCCAGCGAGAATAAACAAAGCGATGACGGTGAACCAATCGCCAATGAAAGATATCTCATTTGCTATGAATAAACGTCTGAATGGACGGTTGCTACTCAGTAATTGGTAGTAACCTACCTTTGCCATAGTCGTTGCCAAGGCTAGTACGCTATCATTGTGGCCCTATGTAGGGAATCAATAAGGCCGTCCTGTGGGAGCCATTGTCGTGGTCGAAGAGCGCTTGGTTTGGATTGACCTCGAGATGACCGGTCTCGACCCCGACGAAAATACGATTATTGAAATCGCGACGATTGTGACTGAATCTAACCTAAACATCGTCGCCGAAGGTCCCAGCTTTGCCATAGATGTTGGCGAAGAAGAGTTGGCAAAGATGGATAATTGGAATGTAGAACACCATACAGAGAATGGCTTACTTGCAAGAATAGAATCAGATGGTGTTTCTATGGCTGAGGCGGAGCAAACCACTCTAGAATTCCTCAGAGAGCATTGCGTTTCTGGGAAATCACCTCTTTGTGGTAATACAATAGGGCAAGACCGACGCTTCCTGCGCAGATATATGCCGGAATTACACGACTTCTTCCACTACAGAAGTGTAGATGTTACCAGCATCAAGATACTGGCTAGGGCTTGGTACCCTGAGGTAGGTAAGTGGCGAAAGAACTCTGGTCACCGGGCTCTTGACGATATCAGAGGAAGTATAGAGGAATTAGCCTACTATCGTGATCAATTGTTTCGCGATTGATTAGATTACTCAATAGCATTCCCTCTGGCGTCGGTAATCACCAGATTTACTCCCAGTCCAGTGCGGTGAAAACAAATCAAATCGAGTCCATGAATTAGGTGTCCAGTCTTAGCTCTACCCAATGCTCCGGTATCGTCCAAATCCCTTAGTGGCCGTCTGACTCCATCGACATCATCGAACCAAGGCAGATGTCCTTCCGGCGTGAATCTGATTCCAAGAATCATGTCTGTACCTTCGGTCCACTGAGCGGCATCTGCATCTGCCCCACTAGGAATCGCCGGCGCATTTGGATGGGTGTGTAGCCAATGTGTAAATCTACTTCCACGTGAACCTCTATCAGTTGAGAATAATCCATCCATCCATTCCTCAGGAACGTGATGGACCTCGTACGAATCACCACGGTTGACTAGGTGAGGTTCCCCAAGCAGATATCCCTGTCCAGCGAACAACCCGGTTTCCTGCTCAGCTCCAGCGTAAGTCTCTACTACTTCCTTCGGATTTATCCGCTGATGATCAGGATCCATTCCTACTAGAATCTCGTCGGGTAAGGATTGGAATGTCCAATCAAGAATCGTTGCGAGATTTTGTATTGGCATCAATAATACTGCAGCGTAGGCGTCTCGGTTGGCTAATGATTGGCTATTGTAACGACTAGCCGCTTCGTGTAACCAAATTGGAATCAATTCTTCCACACCTCGTGATTTGAGAGCTCAAACTTTCCTATTGAGCCATCAGCCCCAGCGTATTCCATCGCTTCATTGGCCGTGCTTGAACTACTGATTCCTAGAATAATCCTAGGCCTTTGCATTTCACCAGCAGCGACCAATTCTAACAGACCTCGGAGAACTTCCAGCCCCTTTGTTGGGGGGATGTAGTGATCGAGGAGTAAGAGGTCTGGCTTGAATTCCTCAATACGATCGAAGCAATCCATGGTGTTCCAGAATTGAATAAATTTGCAATCGTTCAAATCAACTCCACCTTCTACTAGCATCTTCTCTATATCATAGGAGTCCTCGAATGCGAGTACTCGCATACTTACATCTCCTGAACTTCCCACCATGGAGGGACATCAAACCAAGCTTCATGATTCTCTTCTCTATCAATTAATGGTAAAAATAGATCAAATGATTCTACAAATAATCCACTAGCCGCACATGGTGATGGTAGGTAATCCTCTCCGCTTTCAGTGAACTCTAGAGTGAGCCAGCCAGAAGATACAACGACATCCATTGGATTAAATTCCATTAGCATTCTATAACTCGAAAGTGATGAGGTTGCCTTTGATTCATAACCACCATCACGATATCTAACATCCATAGTCGCATGACCCAGTCGTAGACTGTCATCTCTATCTCCGTCTTTCATAGTGACAAACAATTGGCCACCATTACACAATCCAGTACTAACGTCAATGTGTAGAGTGGGAAGGCCTGAGATATGTATTGGAGAATCTCCAGGAAGTTTGAAATCGAATTCGAATCCTCCCGAAGTCGAAGAAACCCATTCTCCTCCCGGAATCGAAACCTGGAAATTCCAAATCTCTCCATAGACATCTTCAGGCGGCCATGTTTCTTCGATATGCCAGCGTCCGTCATTTCGTTGCATTTGCACATATGACTCAGGTTCATCTCCAATCCCCTTCAGGTAATATTCGAACCATGGGAATAACTCAACAGCCCAATCAAAACGTGTCATGTTTGGATAGGCCTCTGCCCCGTATCCACTCGTCACTTCTGAATGTCTATCCGGTTGGTCGGGGTAATTGTGCGCCCACTGACCTGCAATTGTTCGAACGTTGATACCCTGTTGACGAAGCAGTTCGTGGGTAGGGAAAGCATGGTATGGGTCTACATTCCAATCTTGCATTCCCCAGACGATGTATACGCTACCGTTGTAATTGTCAAGCACATCCTGAAGATGGTATCTCTCATCCCAATAATCATTCCACTGGTCACCGCCAAAACCTGCTCCTAGCCATGTTGTGAAGGGACTAACAGGCCCAATTGCGTCGTCGCTACACATGCGCATATCGTCCTCGGTTGCATCTGCGGTTGCACCTTCGTACAGAACATCGTAGAGCATCGCTCTAGCCTCAGAGGAACCATTACGATAGAACATCTGCTGAACTCCAATCGAGCCAGATATTGGAACGATAGTCTTGAGATGTGGAGATGGGTTTTGAGCGGCTTCCCAATTAGTGGTTCCCGCATAGGACTTGCCCATCAATCCGACATTTCCATTTGACCAATTCTGTTCGCCTAGCCAATGAACTGCTGCTTGAATTCCTATTTGTTCACCTAAGCCTTTGACGTCTTGGCAATGTGTCGATTTCCCAGTTCCGAAAGTTGAGACTTGAGCTAAGGCGTAGCCATGAGGTACGAATTGGTCTAACACCCAAGCCCCAACTCCTGCGTCAGGAATTGTATTCGGGTTCGAGTCGTCACCTGCTACACCTTCTCCTCCAAAGTCGTAGTACGGATGGATAGTCGCAATTACTGGGACTTTAGTTCCAGGTTCTACATCTGGCATCCACAATGCGATGTGCATTAGAGCTGGTCCAGGATACCCTACATCTTGCTCACTGGGTGGTAAATCGACTTCGACAAAGTGTTCAGTAGGGCCACTCCAAGTATAGGGGCCTGCTTCTGGCAATTGGCTGCGCAAGCCAGTCATATTGAGGTCCATTTTGTGGCGTTGATCGACGGGTGTATTCCACCATTCCTCATCTCCTTCACCGGCGATAGAAGGTCCTGCTGCAGTCCAAAGTATGGACAAAATTAGCATCAAAACGAGAGCAACAACTGCAACTCCTCCACCGAGAAGGTAGCGTGAATCTAATTTCTCAAGTCTTCTAGAGAAATCGAAACTACTTCCGACAGAGTCTTCGATTATAGTGGCCTCCAAGATATCCTCACTGGAGTGATCATGGCCACAGCACTCCTCGCCCATCAGGTTACCGACTTGGGTCTAGCAAATGAGACTGATGCTTCTGCGAAGCATCACACGCGAGGCTTGAAAATCAGGTCAAGCACCATGTGATCCCAATGTGGAGCATAGGATTTTACCCGAACTTGCGAAGTTTCTGAAATTGAAAATTTATGTTTTATTTTTGATAATTTTGCAATAATTTCATCTACCCAAGATTGGTGATTTGAGGCAGGTGCTACACCGTGGATGTGAAGGCTTCCTCCACTATCCTTGAGACAGTTAATCGCTAACTCAAATCCGCCTTCTGCGGACGGTAATAATCCTAGAATTACTCTGTCCGCTTGACCTGATAAATACGGCGCAGTCACACGATTATCACCTTCGTGTATAGTACATCTATCCGCTACATTGTTTTGTTCTAATGACCACCTTAGAGCGGTAATGGCGTTTGGGTTCCACTCACAACAATGAACATGATTTACTTGCGAGTTTACCAGCATTGGAAGAGTGTAGTACCCAATACCAGAGAAAAGGTCAACGACGTTTTCTCCGATTTGCCCAACCTCTCCCATTCTGCGGCGCTCATTGACGTTACCTGCGGAGAACATACACTTTGTGAAACTGTAACCATATTCAATCCCATTTTCTTTTCTGACCACCCAATCATCTTCACCGTGGACTAGCTCGACACTTGATTCGCGTCTTTCTCCTACGATTTCACCAATTATTCCAACGCGTTTCACCCTCAGCGCAGATGCAATTGCAGTCCATAATTCTGGACCCACAATCTGACCCCAACCTTCCTCTGTGAAGGAGTTACGAGGTAATAGTACGACATCATCAAATCTTTCCCAGCGTTTTGGAAGGGAATCCAATAAGGAAGATTCAGCGCCCTTTTGCTGAATCAATTGGCCGACGCTTTGACGTAGTCGGCCATGCGGGTCCTGCTCATTCATCGCCTCTCTGACGATGCATACCGGATTCAGGCTTATGGTATATGGCCGCCCATCCGCGCGGCATGCGCCGCGCGGCAGTTGCACTGGTTCTACTACTAATGATGCAGACTGTAGCTGCCGCACCGCCGCCTGGCGACCCTGAGGTGGTCAACGATATCTGTTCAACCTGGAGTGACGGAAATGGCATCTGTGACGACTATGATTCTAGCTTAGATGCAACCGCTACAGATGAATGGGTTGAGGGGCGGGTTCGAATGGTAATGGAAACCGCTTCGACCATCGAGATGAGTATTGAATTGGGAATCTATGAATTACCTAGGGATGAATTGGATCTTACTGATATTGATCTAGAAGGAGATAGCTATCCCTCAGATGGAATTCCAGCAGACTACATCCGAAACTATCGCGATTTAGTGAGAGCTGGCTCGTCTGTTGAAGACAAAATGATAGACTATGCGGAAGAATTAATCCAAGAAATTGTTGATGAAAATTTCCCAGAAGCAACAATTGGAACAATCCAACCAACCTCTGAGATTATATTTTTCTCACGAGAAGAAGCAGTTTGTACAATGAATCCTGACATCGACTCGGTCGATGAGGAAGTAGATAGAGAAAACGATCCATTCTATCCTCCAATTTGTTTGCGTTCCGCGTTATCTTTGGTTATCGATCCAGCAAATATCGGAATGGATCCGAATATTGGAGACGTCGATAGAATGATGGAGGGATTGATGGTAATGGGAGGAGAGGTAATTTCGAATTTTACAACAATTGCTTCTGCCGGCCATTATCTTGAATACACGATGATTCCTCCTGCATATGCTACGGTTTCTTCAGTCAATGCTCCAGCCGAAATTTTTGAATTGGAACAAAGCGAACAAGCGGAAACAGGAGCGAGGGTTGTCCTCGACAACCTAGCAGGTACAATTTTTTCCTCTCCGACTTCTGTCAACTTGGTCGTAACCCTAGATAGCGGAGTTTCCCCTCCGGAATGGCAAAATTCGGCAGGCCCCCCTTTACGGCTGGAAGTTTCAGTCGATCTTAGGGATCGAATGAATAGTCGAATCGACATGGAAATCTACGTTCATCATATCGGCGCTGAAACCCTAGCCGATTGGGGACTAAATCTTGAAACTTCGACAATTCGGCTAGATTCTGTGACTTCTGATGGAATCAGAATGTTTGATTCCGAATTGGATATCGATGTTGATGGGATGTTGACCGCCGTACCTATCGATACACTTTCTGATACATTTTCTGAGGCACTTGGAGTAGATGTATTGTTTCAAACACCCACCTTCGCTCCACCACAAGATTCTGGTGGGTTGATGTTCATTCACGACCCCGGTACTACCTGTGATGAGAATCTAGGATATAGGTACTGTTTGGGCGATTCTGGAGCGATGGCTAGCACATATCCGATTATTCTACAGACCAGTTCAATGCCATCGCAGATGCAAGTCTCCAATATCGTGAGTAAGTTGACTCAACATGCAAAGGGAGACATCTCTAGTCTTGATTTATCGATATTAACAGACGAGGATTTGGCTTCACTGATGAGTGTTTTAGAGTTAGATCTTGAGGTTGATTTGGGTTTCTTGCAAGATGTATTACCCGAGGGATTCCCCAGCGCTGATATCTCAATGACCGTTCTGTTACCCGAATGGCTAGATCTGACCGGTTCTGAATCTAACAGCATAGAATTCCGTTCCGAAGGCCCCTCAACACAGAACTTTGGTCTCCGTGGCTCAAGACCTTATGATTGGAACCACGCAATTTGTCTAGAGAGTGGCCGAGGAATCACTGATTTCACAGAGTGCACCGATGATAGTGAAGATTTGATTTGTGGCTCGACACAAGAAACCTGTGTTTCCTTGGATGTCGACATCGAAATTGAGAGGTTGGCAGTTAGAGAGACCCAATCTGCTGTGGAGTTTGAATTTACAGCAGATGTCACCCTTGAGATATACCGACTAGGAGTAAATCTAGATGAGGAAAACATGGAGATTAGTCCAATTCCTGCCGACATAATTCGTAGAATAATTGCAATTGGAGATAGGAAATCAGGAGGTTTATTGGCAGGTTCTGAACAACAAGCAACCATTCCTTTAGCAAGTGGTGATTACAATTTTGAGGTTTCAAATTCAGGTCTAAATGGTTTGTCTGACGCACTAATGGATGAGGTGGAAATAGCTTTTGCTGAGTTAGAAAAAATAGGCTCGCAGGACCTCATTTTAGGCTCAGAAACCTTCAATTCAAATTTGGAAATTGAACCGCTTCCAATTACATTAGAAATTCCCTCAATGGAAATGCCTTTGAATATGGAAATAAGTGACACAGACCCTATAGAGATAGGTATCAGAGTTTCATCCTCTTCGTTAACGCTCGCTCTTTTCCATGACGGTAAAGATGAACTAAAGATTGGTTTAGCACCGGCAACAATCGGGGCAAACCCTCTGGCATTTGCTCTCACCGACCTGGGGCTACAATTCTCAGATTATGGCGTAAGCTCCGAGAGCGCGATATTCTATTCGGTAGTTCCACCGATAATGGAACATACTCTTTGGGGTCTAATCAAAAGTTCTGCAAGGTTAGAAATCACCATGCCTGATGCCATTCGATTGATCTCTTTTGAAAGCGAGAAAGGATTGGGTTCTGTCGAGGAAGTTGATGGGAAACAGGTGCTCAATTACAGAACTCCTGTTTGCCCTGAAGCGGACAGTTGGGCGCAATGTTATCGTCAGCATGATACCGTATCTTGGAGTGTAGAAGTGAGTTATCTGTTCATTCTTGGTGAAGTGGCTCCATACATTTTGGTGGTCGTGGTACTCCTCGCCCTTGCTATCAGTCGTTGGAAACGTCGAAGAGATTCTAGAAAGGCTGCTAGAAAGGGTGCAAAAGAGGCGATGGAGGAGAAAATGTTGGAGTTGGAATTAGCTGCACAGATGGGTGAATTAGAGGAAAAATTGGCCATTGAGGTGCCTGAAGAAACAGAGGTTAGCGACCCCAAATGGTGGGATCAAAGCGACCTAGTATAATCAGCCTTGTAAGTGAGTGAAAATTCTCTGTGCCAGGGCTCTACCAATGCCTGGAGTAGCGGCTAGTTGTGCTTCAGTAGCATGTTCAATACCCTTCATTCCACCGAAATGACGCAACAGTGATTGTATCTTCTTTGCACCAAGACCTTCGACTTCTTCCAGAGGGCTCTTCAAACCACCCTTTGAGCGGCGTTTTCTGTGGTAGGTATTGACGAATCTATGGGCTTCGTCACGAGCATAAACCAAGACTCTAGATTTTCTGTCTAACTTCACCGAATCTACTTCCGGTCGCCAGAGGGTTTCCTCCTTCTTTGCCAATGCTGCAATTGGAAACCGGTCACCTAAACCATGGGAGGTCAGCATTGCATGAACGTGTTTCAGATGAGTCTCTCCTCCGTCTAGGAGCAATAGATCCGGCCATTCTTGTTGACGCTTCAACCAACGTTCAACAACCTCTTGCATCATTCTCAAATCATCTTCAAAATCGGTTTTTACTCGATAGGTTCTGTACTCTTTTTTCGAAGGTCGACCATTTCGAAAAACAACGGCGGCACCGACTCTTTCTTTGCCCTGAATTTGAGCCATGTCGAAGCAAACAACGTGGTCCAGTGAATCGAATCCGTGCACCTTTGCGGCTTGGTCTGCAGCCGCCTGTTCCAAGTTACCTGTTCGCTTGGTTGACTGACGAGCAGCCTGTATTTCCGCGTTAGCATCAGCCATTGAACGCAATTTCGCCAATTCGCCACGGTGGGGGTTACGAACGATTACTTTCTTTCCTCGCCTATCACTTAACCAATCATTCATTGAGTCGGTTAGTGGTGCCGGTACTAGCAATGTCTTGGGCGGCCTGCGATTTGCATAGTGTTCCGATAGAACCAGCGAAACAGATGCCACAACGTCTCCTCGATGAAGAACAGGATAGCTGACTTGTCCCTGAATCACTCCATCCTGTGTGTGGAGAATCAATACTACTGCTACCTCTCCTACTGAGGAGAACCCTACCGCATCGCAATCTTGGTAGAATTTAGAGTGAATTACCTGTTGCGATAAGGTGGTATTTACTGCCTGAATCAAGTCTCTTTTTTGCGCTGCAGCCTCGTAATCCAGTTCTGCGGATGCCCTGTCCATTTCATCTTGCAATGCCTCGATAAGTACGACTGCATCTCCATCTAGCACACTACTAGCTGCCCTGACCTGCTGGTCGTAACCCTCAGGCTCGATACAAGGACCATGACAAAGTCCGATGTGCATTGCAAGACATCCGCTAGGTAGTAACTCCGGGCAGTCGCGAATGCCGAATTGTGAACGAATTAAGCGAATCACTTGTTTTGCTGCACCAGCGTCTGGAAATGGACCCCAGCGCTGGGAATTCTTTGGAGGATGGCGCGTGTAAATCACTCTCGGATACTCATGTCCGGTGAATGCGATGAATGGGTAGGATTTGTCATCCATAAGCATCGAATTGTAACGGGGTTTGTGTTTTCTAATCAGTTGCCTCTCTAGGATCAATGCTTCAGATGGATTCTGAGTAACGATATACTCTACATCGTCGGATTCAGCGACTAATTTTGACACCTTTTCGCGCTTTTGTTTCGCGGCAAAGTAAGACCCCACTCGGGAGCGTAGATTTGTGGCTTTCCCAACATATTGAACTCGACCGTCAGCCCGCTTAAACAGATAGACTCCGGGTTTGCGCGGGAGGTCAAGAGAGGCTGGATTGACTGCCATGGACGTGACTCGGTAAAGGTCAATGCCCATGAACTGATGGCCTCGCTGAAGATACATGCTGAGCGAGACCCAGTGGCGTCTATTGCTTCGCTTGGCCGACTTTGGAGCCGAGGTTGAGAGTTCGTGGGACGTTCCAAGAGCTCTATCTCTTCCAGGCCTTGCCGAACACCTTGGGCTGGTTCGCTCGGCAATTCATACACCTCTGAAAGAGTTGGAAACTTCAGGTTTAATTTCAACTCGCTCGGCCCATGTTATTGGAGGGGGTTCTCGCCGTCGAACCGTTGTACATCTGACGGATGCTGGAAGGGAGCGAGCAGAGTCCCTCTCTAGCGACGACTTACCTGATAAATCACAAAGCCTTGCTATTGGCCCCCTTCCAAATTTAATCCAAATTCGTGGCAGAGAAGAAGAGTTGGATAATTTATTGACGAAACTATTGGCGGGAGAAAATCTGCAATTAACTGGTCTTCCAGGAATTGGAAAAACCAGTCTTGTGCGCTCCGTTGCAGAGTTATTGATGGAACGGGGATTCAGAATTCGCTGGGCAACTTGTGACTCAGATAGTGATACATTTACAATCGGTTCAATGTGGCTCGGTAAAGATTCACCCAGAGACCCCAAAGCAATCGCTTCGGCAGCAAGCGGAAACAAAACCGCCCTGATTCTCGACGAAGTGCAAGAATTACATCCCCGCCATTTGAGTGGTGTGAAATCACTAATTTCGGCCTGCTCTGAAACCTCCACTGGTGTTCTTGCAGCAGTACGCGCACCAAGCCCCTTCGGAACTTTAGCAGATTTCGAAGAATTAAGAATAGAGGGGTTGGAAACCTCTGATGCAGTCGAATTATTGTCTAACTCAATTGATAGTCAAACTGCAGAACAGGTTGCTGAAGCATTGGGTGGACACCCATTGGCGCTACATCTGTGGTCTCCAGAGGAAGATATACCTGAGGAAGGTCAGGCGGTACAGGAATTTGTTCAAAGTACCGTTTTGAGAAGGTTAACCGATGAAGGCCTTGGTACCTTGGACGAACTAAGCCTCTCACCATTACCGCTATCCGTTGAGGAATTATTTCTTGCAGATGGAGTTGCAGAATTGGATGATTCAGCGGTGTTGCGGTGGATGGAGAGGCTAGTTGAACCCCACCACCTTATTCGCAACGTTCGGCGTGCGACTGTAGAGGAAGAAACCGCCCAAGGTTTGCATGCTAAAGCGGCCGAGATTTGGTCAACACGAGAGGGTTCAAGGGCTAGAAGAATTGAGGCTCATCACCGGCTGAATTCAGGAGAGGCAATCGATACGGAATGGTTGGCGGAAAAGATAGCAACAATCTCTCGTGAAGATAGTGCAGCAGCAGCTGTGCTTATTGAAAATGCAATACAGGTCAAAGATGATGAGAGCCTACGCTTGACAGCAATCGATCTCGCCTTTGAGAGAGGGGAGTCAGAGATTGCCTCCGATCACATAGAATCAGTCTCCGATAGCCCTCAGAAATTGATGCGGAAAGCGAGGCTTGCTAGGCTACAGGGAGATATGTCCGAAGCCGATAAATTGGAACATTCTGCACTTGAATCATTGCCACCAGCCGAGGCTGTTAGGGCGAAAATTTCCTCTTTGGTCCGAGCCCATGATGATAGGTTACCAGGCCAGCCAACAAAGGTCCGAAGTTCACAAATTGAAGATGTAGATTTGTCTAGGCTTCCAGATTCGGATCTTACCTCTGCCAGCCTAGCACTTGACCTCCTCAGACACGCTGTTGCAATAGAATCTGGAAACGTGGAAACCCTAGCCAATGTTCGTTCATCTTTGGTAGCACAAATGGGTGAAGATCATCCACGCTTGGCTTTGATTGACCTACGGGCTCGAATCACCTCGAAGGCCGAGGGTTCATTGGATGCGGCTAGGGAATATATCGATTCGGAAGTAGAACAAATCGACAAAATACGTGCGATTCATGTAGCCCTTGAGGCAACTTCACCTTCACATCCGGATTGGCTAGTTTCTGCCCATAACAATGCTATCGCAATTCAACTTAGGTCTGAAATTCCTTCTCATAGAAGAGTATTGGCTCAGCGCTGGTATTGGAGAGGAGTACTCGAGCCAAATATGCGACTATCTCATTGGCGAGAAGCCATCAGTCGTTTCAAGTCGTCTGAGTGTCCATCGGCTGCTTCTGAATTATTGCTGAGGTTAACTCGTTCGCTATGAAATAAGCAAATTCTACCGTTTAAATCTCAGCGCCGATTAGAGTTCGAGTTTCGGCAATCCCATCGATTGCTCTGACCTCATTTACGATACAACGAGTCAAGTCGTTATCATCATCTGCTTCAACTTTGACAAACAAATCATGCATTCCAAAAACGACCCACTGCCCTCTTACGTTAGCTAATTTAGCGACCTCGTCACGGACCTCAATTTCACGTCCGGGTTCGGTTGTGATTAGTACGAATCCAACAGCCATGGGTCAAACCTCCACCGCGATTAATGTCTCAGTTTGTTCGACTCCGGGGATTTTTCGGAAATCTCCCATAAGGATTCTAGACATCTCCTTATCGTCCTTGAAATCGATTCGAGCCGCAAGATCGTATTCACCGTAAACAACATGAGTTTCGACTACATTTTCTAATCCCAAAAGCGCTCGGTAAACTTCGGCTTCCTTCATTGGTTTTGTCTTGATGAGGACGAAAGCAGTACTCAATTCCATGACCTCTGCGAGGGGGCGCTGACTGTTTGTTTATGACTCCTATGTAGCCGATGCTCACAACTTCCAGCAGGGGGGAAACAATACAATGAATGAGGCGAGCCGATTGAGCCATGCGTGCGAGGGATGGTAGGACAGGCGGCCTCGCTATGTTCCTAATCGCATTGTTGCTACTATCCTACAGTCTCCCTATTGCCGCAAATGCTTCGAATAGCAAAAGCACCACCGTTTGGTCGGGAACCGTACTTCTTCCGGATGGCTATGTCGTTGGTGCTCAAGACGTCCTAGTTGTACAAGAAGGAACTACGATTCGTTTGGGTGCAGATGAGGATATCACGGTAGATGGTAGAATCATGGTTGAAGGAACAAATGCCGATCCTGTGATTCTTGAATCAATACTCGGTAAGCACGATGGAATTATCTTCAACCAATCGAGTCAAGGGCTTGGATCAAACATCGAAAATCTAACAATTACTGATGCCGAATTTGGAATCACCATCTACGGTTCAGATCCTCAATTAACCGATATTATTGCCGAGAATGTAGATCGAGTCGCAGTAGACCTATTTGATGGTGCCACACCTCGAATAAATAACCTTCAAATCAATGGAGGAGGTCAAGATATACATGGCTTCTCAAGTAGCTGGAGGTATGGAATTGGACTCTCTGTGGGGGCTAACTCCGCACCAATTGTTAACGGTCTACACGCTGAAGGCTTAATCACCCGTGCTGTGAATTATTGGGGCAATTCAGGTGGTCTGCTTTCAAATCTAGAAATTAGCAATATTTCCGGTGCCACTCTTGCCGTAGGAACGGGTATCTGGATTGAGGATTCAAGGCCATTGATCACCGACGTAGATATCCATCGTTCCGATAATGGAATCTTTGTCAGACATATCACCGAGGGTTGGGTTACTCGTCCAACGTTCCAACGGGTTGTAATCGAGGACAGTATGTACCGTGGAGTGATGGTCGAACAATATAATCACAGCCAATTCAGCAATTTACCAGCTCACGCAGTCTTCGATAATCTGGAAATTCGTGGAACTGGAGGCCCGAATGCCAAGACTTCCGGATTGGGTTTTTCGGCATTCGAAGTCAATACGAGCGGTGTGATCGTTGACAACGCCTTGATTGAAGATAATCCAGTAGTCGGTTTCAAAGCATACTTAATCGGCTCTTCTACAATAATTAACGGACTGGAATTAGACAATAATGGAAAACAGCTTGTAAATACTCCAATCAATGATAGAGCCGGCTTATTCTTGCGTAGTGTTAACTGGGCTCCTGTAATCAACGATCTCGTAGTAACTAACTCCTCTGGACCTGGTATTCTATTGTGGAAGGGGGGTGCAATGGGTCAAGATTGGTGGTCCTCCAATAACGGAGCCAATGGTGTTGACTTCCGAGAGTTCCACCCACAGGTCACAGTTCTCAGAAGCTTAGATAATGCTGGCCATGGAGTATCGGTTAGGGATTCTAGTAATGTCGAATTATCTCATGTTTTGACATCCGGAAATGGAATTGATTCAAGCGTACCAGAAACTGGAGCTGGGCTATTTTTCGACGAGGCAAATGATGTGATGAGTGGAGGAAAAAATGTCTCCTGCTTTACATGTATCTCGAATGGAGATCAGCATGGCATAGTTGCTAGGAATAGCATAGACCTACAGTTGCTTGCAGTAGAGGTTCACGATCCATTAAACGGGCCTGCGCTTGACATCGATAATAGCGGTCTTCCACGAGATGGCATGGTAATTATCGATGATATGAGAATAAATCTGAATCAATCCAATTATGCAATTCAATTACAAGACGTAAATGCGGAAATTCATGGTCTCGATCTTTCAGGAGATAATCGCGGTGTATTCTGGAGTGCTGGCGATACGATAACTTCCTACCTATCTTCCAGTATAATCTCTGGAAATGGTGGTTCATGTTTCGATATCGTCGACCATTCTGAACTTTTAGTCAATAACCTAGGATTAGCTTGTGCAACAGGTTCCAAGCCTACAGTCGAATCCAGTTTTGTAAATTTCACCGATTCCGGTTTTATTCCAGGAAGTGGGCATGAAACTACCTTCCATTTGGAATCTTCAAGCCATGTTCGTTGGATTTCCTCCAGTTCTATTTCCAACCCGACAAATACCGCCTCGGATAGCATTCTGGACATCATGTGGTTCATTGAAGTGCATGCGGTGAATCAGTTATTGAGGCACATCCCATATGCTGAGGTCAACCTGTCATTTTCATCTTGGGAATCGGCTCAAACAGCCAATCTCCCATATCATGGATTCGAGACACTAGGGCCCTATGTTGGAACTCGATGGGTTCCGTCTCAAGGGTGGTCAGCCGACAATACAGCCTATGTTGGATGTGATTATGACGGGGTGCACAACGATTCTGCATCGATAACCTTGAATGATGATTTGTTGGTATATTGCAGGCTTGAATTAACCAATCAACCGCCATTCATTATTTGGTCTACACCTGAGGATGAGGAAGAATTCCCAAGTGGTTCTTCAGTTATTCTCGATGCCAGTGAATCATGGGATTTGGATGACGAACCGCTGACATTTACATGGACGAGTAACATCGACGGAGATTTACACGCATCTTGTTTTGTAACCTTACCATCAGGGAACAATGGTTCATACGTAGTTACCAATAATCCTCCTGAAACAGTTGACGGATGCTTATCTGATGGTGAGCAGGAAATTATCTTGGAGGTTTGCGATAGCGGAAATCAATGCGTCAGCGAAACCAGAACAATCGAGCTATTCAATCGCCCCCCTTCCTTGTCTGTTGCCACTTCCCCTAGTATCTCATCTTGGGGAATAATGCACCTTGGTCGGACTGCAAATGCAACGATTTCACTCGAGGGAAGCAGCGACCCTGAAGACGACCCACTAACTTGTTGGATTGAAACAAATTACGGATTTTCTACAGCAACCGATGAAGGTTGTCCAATGATTTTTGACATCGATTTCCCAGGTGCACCAACCCAATTTACTCTGACAATTTATCTTTCAGATGGGAATAACCCAGACGTAACTTGGAGTTTTGATGTTAAATTATTCAACGAAATTCCAGAGCCTGAATTTGAGGTTTTGCGAGCCGGCGAAACCTCAGATCACCTCATCTTATTGGATGGCTCGATGGTAACCGATCCTGAAGGTGATGAGGTTCGCTTCGAATTCTGGAGTGACTTAGACGGATTGCTCTCTTCGGGCGTCACTCCTGACGATGAAATCGAATGGCAGGGTTGGTTGACCAAGGGATTGCACACAATTACCATGTACACTAGCGACGATAGATCTGGACACGTCAATATATGGAACTCAATAACTGAACAAGTAATTGTGAACAACTCAGCTCCGATTTCAGTAATCGCTCAACCAGCCGACCAGACTCTTACCGATTCTGGCGAAGTAATTCGCTTTGATGCCACAGGGTCTGGAGACTGGGATTTGGCTTGTAGCGATTTACCAGACAACGGTAGTGGATTCGTTTGCAGTCCAACTGCGGCATCAAGCAAGGATTTGGTAAGCGTAGTTTGGACTTCAGATAGAATGCTAGAACCAATAGGAAGTGGATGGGTTATTGATTCTCGATTACCAAAGGGGTATCACACGGTGACCTTGACTATCGACGACGGCTCATCAGAAGTAGACACCTCATCGATAGTTGTAAGAGTGGAGGAATCTGCTCCAATTCTTATCCTAGATTCTCCGATTCCTGACGTTGAAGTTTATTCAAATGCTCCAGTATTGTTCGATTTCAGACAGTCATTTGACCCAGATGGCGACGAATTCACAGTGACTGTAACTTCAGACCTTCAATCCGAACCGATACTAGAAGACAAGACGGTTGATTACTGGTACAACGACTATCTTCCCGCGGGTGAACATCGGCTAACATTCGAACTAAAGGACTCAACAGATAGGGTTCGTACACATATTCAGACGCTATTTGTGCTTGAGACTGGACCGGTCGCGGTAATCGAGGGATTATTCGATGGCCAATATATCCCACCAGGTTCTTCAATTACTCTTGATGGCTCTCAGTCATACGATTATGATGATGATATAGTTCTGTATCAATGGACCACTGGAGACGGCCACACACTCGGCAACAGGGAGATTATAGATGTCGAATTCACTCCGGGGTCGATTCGAATTGACCTGCTAGTCAAAGACTCTCGAGGAGCGTCTTCGACCACATCGGTCAATCTGACTATTGGCGCATCTTCACCGGTTCTAAGTGAAATGATGATTCTACCAAATGAGATTGAGCTCGACAAACCAACTCAAATGAGAATCACAGTCAATCTCGAAGATGCTGATGGAACAACTCAGATAGTTAGAGGTGTGATGAAAATTAGCGGTTTGGAACTCACGTTAATCTTCCAAGATGATGGAATGCGAGGAGACGAAATCGCCGGAGATGGAATCTGGACTTATGTTGGTACTTGGCTAATCGAAGAAGAGGGGTGGGTCAATGTTGAGGTTTGGGCTGTTGATGGCGAATTCACTAGCCCAGCACTGGTTGAGACTATCTCGATAGAGGAACCCCAAACTACGTCCTTGTTATCATGGATAGCGGGTAGTGGACTTCCATACCTGATTGCCGTAGTGGTAGTCTTCATCTTACTCGGCATGGCCTATCAGAAACAGAGGAATGAAGCAATACGCCGAGATCTGGAGATGATTGAGTCATGGTCAACCTTTGATCCTAGAGAACTAGATGATGAATTCGATTCCGACTAAAGGTTGAAGGTTAGCCTTCTGCCCTTTCTAATCATGCATGTAATGACCAAAGTCACATTGGGTATTGGTGGCGCTCTTCTATTGATTAGCGTAGCAGTTCTTACGATAGGGGGAGCCTCCGTCTCGAATACTTCATGGTTTGATGATGATTCTATAGGAGAAGAATACTGGACTGGAGAATCTTCAAACACATTTTCTGGAAAACTAAATTGGGACTCGTATTATCTTGTATTTGTTGAAGAAGGCTATGAAGTAGAAATAGAAATTTACGAAGGGTCCAATGGTGGTTGGACAGAATTCTCTTCTTGTGAAGATTGGGATGATTGTGAGGATTATGACGTAATTCCCGGATACGACTATATTGGTGATTTTGAAGTTGAAAATTCTGGTGATTTTGAAATAGAATTCACTGAAAAGGAAGGCCGGTCAGTGGATATCTTGATTCATGAAGAAGAAATTCCAGTTGGCGGTATTCTGGGATTAGGTGGAGGTTGCTGTGGCCTATGTGGTGCACTTTTTCTTCTACTAATTGGTGGTATTTTGGCCCTTACACTAAAGGATAAACCTAAGGTTCAGACTAGTATTCAGTTTGATAATGAAGTGGTTGTTCTTAATGAGAATCCTGAAGGTTCAGAATACGACCAAGATGATTCCGCTTGAAAAGGAACGTAAATTAGTCTAAAATCGCACAAAATAATGTCAAATCACTGAACCAAGGTCTTTATGTCAAAAACATCGATGGGCCTTAATCATGGACCGAAAAATGGACCTAACAATCGCTGCGCTGATCTTCTTGGCCGGCAAAGAAGGCCTCGTCTCTGGTGAGGATATCGGAGGCGTTGAAACAACGAACGACAAGGATGGAGAGTCGATAGAGACTGCTCCCGAGGTTGACCGTCACCTTCGTGGTGATGCAAACGACGACGGGAGTGTAGATATTGGCGACTTCATAGTGATGACACAGTACATCATGGGCTACGGCAGGGAACCTGCTTCCATGGCACAGGCAGACATCAACGGCGACAGATCCGTCGACGTTGCTGACCTAGTGTTGCTAGCTGATTATCTGTGGGGAGAGGACGAGTCTGACTCAGGCCCTCAAGCAATAGATAGTCGTGACTTCAGGGAAAGCAAGTCTGAGAAGGCCGAATTGGTAACCTGCTTCGAGCCATATAGAGTGCTACGTGGTGACGCGAATGATGACGGAACCGTCGATCTCGGTGACTTCATTGTAATCGTACAGTACATTCTTGGATATGGCGACGCACCTGCCTCGATGCAAGGAGCTGACATCAACGGTGACCACGCCGTCAATGTGCTGGATCTGGTTGTGCTAGCTGACCACCTTTGGGGCGGTCAGTGCGAGCGCTGCTAGAACCATCAACCATACTGGGCTAAGCCCGGCTGCAACCTACGCGAGCCCCTCGTCCCATTTGGGGCGGGGGGCCGCCAACTTGTTTCGGAATTCACTCTGGACCCCAAGCCGTAACTTGACGGGTCAATCCAAGTCTGTGAGTAAATAGGAATCTGAGGTTGAGAAATCCATCTCCCCAGGTGTTGATTTCAGCCTCTCCCACACGAGGTCGGTAGGGAACACTGACTTCAGCAGTCTTCTTCTTACCGAGGTAACGGCGGGCACGAATCTTGAATTCCTGAGAAAGGGGCATTCCATCGTGCCGTGGTCGAACGCGCTCGTCCTCGAAAATCGACTTGCGAAATACCCACATTCCACTCTGAGAATCATGGATTCCGTACCAATATAGGACCTTTGCAGTAGTTGACAATACCCAATTTCCAAATCCATGTAGTCCTGGCATAGCGCCCTCTTCGGCTCTGCGAAGTCTATCACAGGTAATCCACTGCAAATCCTCTTGCATTAGCTTACGAACTAGATCCGGAACTTCTTCTCCAGGATACGTGCAATCTGCATCCATCGTCACAATCACATCACCCGGTGCCATCGCAAATCCAGTCTTGTATGCGCGCCCGTATCCCTTTCGAGACTCGAGATAGACATTAGCACCTTCCTCTTCTGCCAACTCTCTGGTGCGGTCAGTTGAGTTGCCATCGATAATCAGGAAGTCCAACTTCTCACACCAACCATCGTTTGGAATCGAGCGAATCGTATCGACTATGGCCGCTTCTTCGTTACGGGTTGGGATGACTACAGTAACGTGTACAGGGAGTGGTTCAGACATCTGAATCGAATGCGGCGACCTAACCGGCCGCTATGAATCATACTGGCGCTAGGGCTACTGTAATTCAAGCACATCTATGAGGAATTAAGCCAAATCTTTGGCGACGGGAAGGCCATTCGTTTGAAATGAGCATCCCTTGAGCGGTGGTTGGTTGAGATGGGTCTGCACATCGCTATGCTATCTGCCGAATACCCCCCACGATGGGGTGGCATGGGCTCAACCGTTTACCATCTCTCGGCCGCCTTAGTAGAGCTTGGACATCGAATAACGGTGATCACTCGAGACGGTGGTGGCCGAGCTCCTGAACAAGAAGGAGTCAGCATTCGTGAAGTCAAATGGCTATATGCTCCCATGGCATTCACGAAATCATACGGTAAGCATGCACTTGCCGACCTCAAGAAGTTGCATTCAGAAGATTCGGTCGACATAGTCCATCTACACTGTCCAATGATTTCTTGGACAGAATCACAATTCACAGATTGTAGGGGCAATGTCGCTCCAATCGTCTCATCTCTACATGGCTCATGGCTTGGAGAAAGGGATGGTTTGCGAACCGCAGCGGAGCAGAAAGAAGCCGCTGTTTGGGCCAATCCGAATGATCTGGCAATCCTGCTGAGTGCGGGCCATTACGCTAAATTTGAGCGAGCCGCTGTGAACGGCTCGGATATTTGTGTGGCAAATTCTCATGCTACCAAGGACGACTTCCTTGAGAGATACTCTCCTCCTGCGGATTGGAACTGTCAGGTGATTCATTGGGGAGTTGACACAGATATGTTTCACCCAATTGGTGCACCGAAGGACAATGAAACAAACCACATCCTTGCAGTAGGCCGATTAGCGGCTCGTAAAGGGTACGGTTCTCTCCTGCGAGCCTTTGCTGAAGTAAAGCAAAGAATCCCGAATTCAGAATTACTAATCGTGGGTCGAGGCAAACTGAAAAAGAGGCTAGAAAAACAAGCAAATCGCCTTGGAATTTCGTCTGCTGTGCGTATTGAATCTGGAATGCCCTTTGACAAATTGGCGGAAGAGTTCCGTAATGCAGACCTTGTAGTCTACCCTTCATATTACGAAGGGCAGGGTCTGATTCCTCTGGAGGCAATGGCCTCAGGAACACCCGTTGCAACAGTAGACCATGGCCCATTGCCAGAAATGGTCGATGATTCGGTTGGGGCGTTATTCACCATGGCAGACATCGATTCAATGTCGAGCGCTATTCTCAGTCTTCTGTCTGACCCAGAAGGTCTCGAAGCTCGTGGCAAAGCGGGACGTGAAAGAGTTCTAGAGAAATTCACCTATGGACAGAACGCAGAAATATTTTCTCAAATTTATTCGCGATTAGCAAACTGATTCTGGGGTGAGGTTGATGGGGGTTAACCCCACCCAACCCCATATGGGCGCATCAAACAGCAAGTCATTTCGTGGCGTGGAAGTCAGTACTTTGAGTCATGTTGCAATACTTCTATTAATTTCCATTCTGGCAATAATTCACCTAAAACCTATCATTCAACCACTAGTAGTTGCAATCCTGCTGTTTTTCCTAATCCGCCCGCCAGCTCAATGGTTGGAAGATAGATACGGTCACCCATTGGCGGCGTATGGAATACTAACTACCGGCGTAGTAATGGCCTTCTTTTTCGTTGGTAATCTTCTCTATCAAAGTCTTCAAAAATTCAGTGACGAAGCCCCTCTTCTTGAAAGTAAGATGCAAGAGAAACTCGACTGGTTTTCCAATATTGAAATTGTGTTTCGAGGCGAAGTATACCCAATCGATACAAGTGCACTTACTGGATTAGTTACAGTTGAACGAATTAACACAATTACCACCGAATTCGTCGGTACATTGGCGGGATTCACTGGTAGTGCAATAACTGTCTTCATCTTCCTAATTTTCATTATCGTTGAGGCGGAGACTCTTCCACGAAGACTTCAAGCAGCATATCCAGATGAAATGGATAGATTTTCCTCGATTGTGCAAAACGCAGGTGCGGGGATTAACACTTACGTGGTAACCAAGGCGTCTGTAGCCTTTGGTCAGGCGGTAATCGTGGCGATAATCCTCAGTTACGCGGGAATTCCTGGTTGGTTTATGTGGGCCTCAATCACCTTCCTTCTAGACTTCGTTCCTTACGTTGGAGCCCCCCTCTCCTTCATACCTCCAACGATAATTTCCTTCATTCTATTTGAGCCTCTAACCGCCTTGCTGATTCTTGGAGCACTATTCGGAAACCAAGTTGTCTGGGGTCAATTTATCGAGCCTCAAATTGCTGGACAGCGGCTCGATATGTCACCAATAGTTCTCTTGATTTTAGTCGCATTCTGGGGCTGGGCTTGGGGAATTATGGGAATGATTCTCGGAGTTCCTCTTGCTGTAATTATGAAGTTAGCATTGGAGAGTGACCCCAGAACTCGCCCAATCGCAATGTTACTCTCTTTGAACCCCAATCCTACTGACGAATCTTGATTTGAAGTTAGGAATGAAAAATTACTGCTAGAATACCATCAGTAGTGATACTGATTTTTTCCCCTATCGATTGGTTATGCAGGCCCTTTGTAGAGAAATTCAATGGTTCTGAATACAGATTCCAGCGGGCTCCAGTAATGCTTACTTGTTTACAGGATTCTAATGCAAATACTGAGAATTCATTTCCATCTGGTATAAGAAAATCTAGATATCCATCAGCAGGGTGTAGTCGCTTGGTAATTCCACCTGAATGGTGCAGTTGAATGGAGAGCCCCGCAGGAGCTTCTGTTAGAGTAGCCCAAGTTCCGAGGAGATGATCAGGGCTACCTCCATCAATTCCTACAACGTCTACTTCGGTGAAGCCCCTATCTGACAACAGGTCAAGTGATTTTGCCAAATCGCTGGATGAATCATCTGAGAGAAGGGTCGACTGGCCTTGCCAATCTTCTCTATTGACCGAATCTAAGTCTCCTAGAACCTCCGAGACCTCAAATCCTGCAGCCTTTGCTTTGTCTGCACCTCCGTCGACTCCAAACAAAGTCGCGTCACCGAGTAATTCGCTGATCATAGTGAGGTTCGGGGAATCTCCATTGCACCAGAGAATCGC
>CAZKVK010000002.1:0-54737 GCA_964556195.1 uncultured Candidatus Poseidoniales archaeon | reverse complement strand
GTAATTCGCTGATCATAGTGAGGTTCGGGGAATCTCCATTGCACCAGAGAATCGCACGCATCATCTCACCTTTGCAGTCACTTTACCTTCGATTAGTAGGTCAACATCTTCCAACGCTACACTGGCTTTTCTACAAACACCTCTGATGTGTATTGGGACATTGACAGTCCCACCCAGAGCCATGTTGTTGCCGATACCGAAGTAAATCGCGCCTCTGGTCACCAAATCCTCCAGAGGATTACCAATTAGTTTGGCTCTGGGATTCATTCCAAAGCCAAATTCGGCAAGATTCCCAACCAATGCTGCCTTCGAGGGCCTCAATCCGGAACGAGCGTCCTCTAGTTGCTTCCAGATATTTTCTGCGGTCTCGTCCCCGCTGATATCTGTGACAATCCCATCTTCGACCAACATTGAGATTGGCTTTTCCAATTTCGCACCTTCCCAAGATCCGTCGATAACGATTCTACCGCTCGCAGTACCTTCTTTTGGTAAAACAAAAACCTTTCCTGCAGGTAGATTTGTTATCGCCCCAGGTCGATTACAGATTCCATTATCTTCCAATATCCAGCGTCCTCCCGTAGTGAATTTGAGATCGGTTCCTGATTCACTAGTGACGTGAACTTCGCGCCTCCTGCGAAGGATCGAGTTTAATCCAGAAATTTCCTTCTGCAAGGCATTGTAATCTGCAGTCATACCTCCTGTTGCAAACGTCTCAGAATCTATTCCTGGAAGTGATGCAATTCGGACATTTTCGCGAGATGCATTTGCCCTAGCGCGAGTATGTGTAAGCGAGTACTTAGTAGCCATCAATACAACATCCTGTCGCCGCATTAGATCCGCTACTGGATTAGGGGGTTCATTCCCTTCTCGTAGACTTGGTGGCATCATCATCATTAGCACTCTATCTGTAACTCTCGCGGTTGCTTCGTAGAGGGCTCTTCCAACTTCTGAGGACTCTGGGTCTGTTAGAATCAACACGGACTCAACAGATCTCACTTGCATACAGGTTCGAACAACCGAACGCGCGGCCGTCAGCATTGCTTCCTCATGTAGCTCATCAGCATCCGGTTGAGTCTCATCTGCTTCGCTCATCTCTACAACCTCCTGAGGGCGCTCCCCCTTATTGAAAGCCGCTCCGGAATGTCAAATCATCTAACCAAGCGCCTCTTATTCTCCCTATCACACGCCTCATCATGGACGGAGTGTCCGCAGTTAGGGCCTACACGCTAATTGCGGTGCTGGCCTTATTGGCCGGAGGATGGATGCTAAATGAGGCACCGACTCAAGAAATTGAGGACGATAAACAGCTTCTATTCGGAGATACAGATGCCCTCCCTGCATCTACAGAGGAACAAGGTGGAGATGACGATTCTCCCGAACTTAGACGAGGTGGCGGAGAGGAGGAAAGCGACGGTTTCGTCTATGATCTTCCGACAAGCTTAGTCGCTGGAGGGGGCGCAGCTCTCGGTTCACTCGCTTTGGGTTCGTTTTTGTTTGAGGCGATGCGGGTCACTGTCCTGATTGCCCTCGCTACCCCGCTATTGGCTAGGATGAAAGCAAATCGGGATGATATGCTAACCCGCGGTCGAATCCTAGGTTACCTAGAGGCGAATGCAGGAATCCACTTCTCTGCGCTTAGAGATGCCTTAGGCCTAGCAAATGGTGTCTCAGCGTACCACCTTCACACCCTTGAGGGTCAAGGCGAGGTTATTTCATGGAGAGATGGAAAACTTCGCCGCTACGCAGTATCAAGCCTGACTAAGGAGGAATTGAGCAGAATCCGCAACCCGATTGCTGGAACACGCCTAGCGATTCTTGAGGTATTGTCGGATTCCGGCCAACTAGGCTTGAAGGGAAGTGAAATTCGAACCAAGTTGCAGATTTCCCGACAATTGTTGAGCCACCATCTATCGGAGTTGAGGTCATCAGAACTCGTTGAGGCAGCAAGTGATTCTCGAAGGCCAAATTGGCGTCTCTCATCCGTCGGATTAGCAGCCCTCATCAACAGTCGTGATGTTGCTCGACTTGAGGCCGCCGGTTAAGCCAGATTTCGGCGCACTTCTCCGCATTCCGGAAACCACTTTACCACAGCCCCGCAGTCCTACGAATAGAGGTGAAGTGGCTTTGATGCAGGAATGGAAGTTGCTTAAGTCGAAGACCACAATGAGGTCCGTTTGATGACCTATAACGCGGACATGCATTTTGCTGCGCTGATTTTCATGGTCGGCGCAGGAGGCCTAGCCTCCGTATTGGAGGTGGGCGTAGCTGAAGAGACGAAAGCCCAGGAAATTGATGAGGATGATACAGATGATCCCGCCCCATCAATTGAGTTGAATCTAGGAAATCCGAACAATGTTGGTCCATCCTTGGATTATTGATTTGTCAAATCAATGAACCAACCGCTTGATATCTAAAACTCAATTCCGGATTTACATGACGCAACGAAACGCTGCCATTCTTGTGCTCGCAATGATGCTAACATCTGGGTGCCTCGGTGCAATTGAAGACATTGAAGATGAACTAGATCGAACAATCGAAATTATCGTAGAAGATTATCCAAAGTTAGATCTTCCAGAGAGGACTCGAAGCCAACCAACTTTGCAAACATATGACGAATGTGATGCCTTGTTGCTGGACCTCAGGAACTCTCTGTTCGATGAAATGTTAGTACGATTAGATCAGGAATCCTACTACCACTGGATAGGTGGCCCATGGATGTGGAGAGAAGGGGGAGTAATGTTTGACGGAGACGTTGCTGTAGCAGAGTCGGCGGCAGACGATTCGGGGTCTAATTCAGGTTCAACATCCCGAGAAGGGGAATTCTCAGGAACAAATAATCAGGAAGTTGGTGTTGATGAGGCGGACTTCCTCAAGACAGATGGATTCCACATTTACATGTTAAACGGTCAGAGTCTGGTTATCATGGACGTTCCAGAGTTTGGTCAAATCGGGCTTTCATCAGAGATGGAAATCGAAGGTAGCCCACTGCAAATGATGATTGACGGAGACAAACTTGTCATCGCTTCGATGATTTATGCTTGGAATCTCCCCGAAGACCATCCTCTTCGCGACCTTCTAATCGAGGAGGTCCAATGGGGTGATGGTAAGGAGTCCTATACCTATTATCGCACTCAGAACCTAGTGAAGTACACAATAGTCGATATCACCGACAGAACTGCTCCTGAAGTAGATCGTGAATTGTACATTGAGGGTTACTACCACACCGCACGAATGGTCGATGGCACAGTCCGCTCGGTCACCCACAACTACGCCAACTTCGATGGACTACGATACTGGGTTGACCTACCTAGCGATTATTGGGAAATAGAAAACGAAGACGATAGAATTGCAGCATGGGAATATCATCTACAAGAGACAATCCAGCACAATCAAGATGTAATCAATGGACTAACCCTAGCAGATTTCGCTCCTCAGATGTACGAAATGACAGATTCGGGAATCTCATCCCTTCCAATAACATCCGAGGATTGTTCAGAATTCGCTGCCAGCACTGACAGTGTCTCCAAGGGATTCACCTCAATCATCACTTTCCAATTATTGGACTCAGATGTTGAGATGGAAGTCGATCACATCGCTTCCTCTTGGGTACATGTATATGCCTCACAAGATATGCTAATCCTTGCAGAACCTGCTAACGATTGGTGGTGGTTCTGGCAAAACACAGATTTTGATGATGCAACAAATATCCACGCTTTCGATATCTCAGATACGACAACAACCAGCTACCTAGGATCAGGTCGCGTAGATGGAACTGTCCAGGACCAATTCTCTATGTCTGAATATGACGGTTCAATCAGAATAGCAACTACCTCGGATATTTGGGGCCGATGGTGGCTAATTGACGAGGTTGACCCAGAAACCGGAGAACTAGTCTTCGATGGTCCAACCAACGGAGTTACCGTTCTACAACACGATGGGCAGGTCACTCTAGAAGAGGTCGGTAAAGTCGATGGCATCGCTCCAGGAGAGACAATTTGGAGTGCCCGTTTCATAGGTGAGAGAGGATACCTTGTAACCTTCGAAACCATTGACCCACTATGGGTAATCGATCTTTCAGACCCAACCAATCCGACCATTCTTGGAGAATTGGAAGTTCCTGGAGTCTCGACTTACATTCATCCTGTGGATGAAAATACCCTACTTACAATCGGCATTGGACCGGGTGAAGATGGATTAGGATTGGACTGGTCTATGACTCAGGTATCACTTTTCGATGTCAGTGATCCAACTAATCCAACTCTGGCAGATTCGCTACCTCTTTCTCCTGCATACACAGACGAGAACTGCGATGATGTTCGAACATGTGGTTGGTCATGGTCATGGTCAGAAGCTACATATGAGCACAAGGCATTCACCTACTGGGCTCCTGAGAATATGCTCGCAGTACCTCTTTCCACATACCGATATGTCTACGAGGAAGATGGAGGATACGGCGGCTACGAGTATGTCTCTATGCTGAAATTGGTCAACGTAGATGCAGAGAACCTGAGTCTTTCCGAACACGGAGAAGTTGACCATTCCCCGTTCTACAATAACGACGATGCAGATGCATATTGGTGGTTCTCTTACTCTACCAGCATTCGGCGTTCAATCTTCATGGGAGACTATGTCTACGCTTTCTCAGCTCTTGGAGTAACTATTCACAGCACTTCTGATCTAAACCCAATCCAAGAATTGGAAATTCCAGGTCATGAAATGCCTGATTGGTATTACTACGAAGAAGATGGTGTTGAAGAATCTGAATCCCAAGGTTCCGATGATGGATCGGTGGACTCAGAATCAAATTAGTTGAATTTCAGAACTCTACCAGTGCTTCCTGGCTTGGCAATAGGTGTGCCCCTTAGGGGGCCACCAGCCTCGCGCTTGTGGACCAAGTTACCATCAACTATGGTGTACATTGGCCACCCTGTTAGCTCCATACCTGCGTATGGTGTCCAGGCAACTTTGGTCCAAGTATCCGCATCAGTTATCGTTTGGTAATTATCCAAATCAACCAAGGTCAAATCACCGTCATATCCTTCGATAAGCGAACCTTTGTTTTGCATACCGTAGACTCTTGCAGGGCCAGAACACATCCAATTTGCAACATCCATGATGCTACACTTTCCATTAATTGCGTGTGTAAGCATCAATGGTAGGGACGTCTCAACGCCTGGCATACCTGCAGGGGCGTTTGGGTACCCTACGGATTTTGCTTCCAAAGTGTGAGGCGCGTGGTCGGTTACAACACAATCAATTGTACCATCCTTGAGTCGCTTCCATAGAGTGTCTCGGTCCTCAGTATAGCGAATTGGAGGATTCATTAGAGCCCTAACACCTAGAGATTCGACATCATCTTGGTCGAAAGTAAGGTGTTGAGTGCAAACTTCGGTAGTGATGAGGTCCCCTTTGTTTTTGTATAACCAGTCAGCTTCGGTTGCGCTGGTTAAGTGAACTATGTGTAGGCGATGATCATGATCTTTGGATAGTGCCGCAGCCCTCTTTGTTGCTAAGAAAGCACATTCTACATCTCGACATTCAGCATGTAATCTGATGTCTGTTTGATTTCCGAACTCTGCAATACGTTGTTGAAGTCGATCTTCATCTTCAGCGTGTGTTGCAATTATTCCGCCTGTGTTTGCGAATATATTTTCCAAATCCTTTTGTTCATGAACCAGTAAATCTCCGGTACTACTTCCCATGAATATCTTGATTCCGCAAACCCCATCCATTCCTTCTACATCTTGTAGATCACTGACATTGTCTTTTGTCGCACCAACAAAGAACCCATGATGGGTTACCGCCTTTTGACCAGCAAGGGCGATCTTTGCTTCAATAGTTGTGCGGTTTGTTGCATTGGGTACATTGTTTGGCATATCCAAGAATGCGGTAACTCCTCCAGATGCAGCCGCCCGGCTTCCACTTTGCAAATCTTCTTTTTCGGTATTACCAGGCTCTCTGAAATGAACGTGTGGGTCGATTGCACCCGGAAGAAGATGCAGTCCTGTAGCATCGATAACCCGTTCGCCGTTAGTGGCTTCCAAACCACCTCCCTCTGCTACTTTGTGGATGGAACCATTCGCTACTCGTAGGTCTCCCTCCACAATGTGATTTGCCAAAACAAGAGAGGCATTCTGAATCAGGACATTGCCTTCCATGGTTGGTTCAGATGCTGTCGGAATGCTGACATCTCAAGACTGTTCCCATCTCAGAATCGGAATTATGCCTTCCCGCTCGCTTCAAATAACCAATGCTTGAGCGGTGGGCAGCGAGTTGGAGTAGCCAGGTTATCTCGTCGGGCTCATAACCCGGAGACCGGTGGTTCAAATCCACCACTCGCTACCAATTTCATAGCAAGTAAGTGTATTGTAATGTTAGAAAATAAATGAAAACTGAAAGTGAAAAATAGTGACATTGCAAGCCTATTGATTCAGAAATCACTTTCAATAATGCAAAAGGGGTCCTTCGGTTGTTCATATACCGTCTAACTCTGAGGGCTAGTGAAGGACAGGTGAGAAAGATGGCCGACAAGACAGCAAGTGAGAAGTTAGACGAAGAAGATGGCTCCATAGTGATAGATGCAGATGAAGAGCAGGCAACCATAGATGATTTGCCTGGTGTGGGTCCCGCGACTGCGGAAAAACTGCGCGAAGCAGGGTTCGAAGAATTACTTGCAATCGCAGTAATGAGCCCCAATGAACTAGCCGAGCAGGCTGAATTGGGTGAAGCAGTCTCGTCTAAAATCATTCAAGGCGCCAAGAAGATGGCAAATATTGGTGGATTCATCTCAGGAAACAAACTCTTAGAGCGCCGCAGAGAGGTACAGAAGTTAACCTCAGGATCTGCTGCACTAGACGAATTACTTGGTGGTGGATTTGAAACCCAAGCAATCGTTGAGGTGTATGGTGAGTTCGGAAGCGGAAAGACGCAAATCGGTCACCAATTAGCCGTCAATACAATTCTGCCTATTGAGCAAGGTGGATTCGATGGCGAGATTTTCTATATTGACACCGAAGACACCTTCCGCCCAGAAAGAATTGCCCAGATGGCAGAAGCCGTCGGCTTAGATCCCAACGCGGTTCTTGACAGGATACACGTAGCACGTGCATACAATTCTGCTCATCAGATGTTACTAGTAGACGAGATTAAGAAACTCTCCAAGAATATTGATGTCAAGCTGATTATCGTAGATTCTCTTACCAGTCATTTCCGAGCCGAATATGTTGGACGAGGGATGTTAGCTCCAAGACAACAGAAACTCAATAGACATTTGAAAGAACTCAAGCAATTATCAGATGTTCACAATGCTTTGGTTTTGGTGACTAACCAAGTCATGTCGAAGCCAGATGCTATGTGGGGGGACCCAACCAAGGCCATTGGAGGCCATATTGTTGGTCACGCCAGTACTTTTCGTCTCTACCTCAGGAAGTCAAAGGGCGGCCGAAGAATTGCCCGCCTAGTTGACAGCCCCAACCTACCTGAGGGAGAGGCTGTGTTCACCGTGACTGCCGAGGGTCTCAGGGATTGATTCCTGAGAGGCCCTCGGGGTCCGAGCGTGAAGTTATGCTGGTAATTCTGCTAGAGCTTCATCGATTTCACCGATGAGTCCGCCGACGTAGGATTCGGAAAAGGATAGTTCCAATCCACTTGCCTCAAACAATTCGGTAAGGCCTCTAGTGTAGCCCAATGAAAGGCCCGCTTTGTATCGTGTAAGTGCGTCTTCTGTGTCCCTTCGGTGATACTTCCACATTTGTAGTGCACCGAGTTGTGCAATACCATATTCAACATAATAGAAAGGTACTCCGAAGAGATGTCCTTGACGTTGCCAAGAAACTTTGTGAATATCCTCAAAACCAGTCATATCTATTTTAGCTCCAAAACGATCTCCTAGTTCCAGCCACTTCTCAGCTCGCTCTTCTCTGGAGTGATTCGGATTCGCGTAAATCCAATGTTGGAAGGCGTCGATCGTAGCCATCCATGGCATGAAGGAAATGATGTCTTCTAGGTGCTTCCGTCTAGCTCTATCTGCATCCTTATCATCATAGAATTCCTCCCAATGAGGGTGCGTTAGAAGTTCCATTGACATGCTGGCTACTTCTGCGAATTCAATTGGAGAATCCCTCTCATGAATTAGGTCTAAGTTACCAGAATAGAATGAATGGAAAGCGTGGCCGGCTTCGTGAATCATTGTTTCTACATTTCGTTGAGTCCCGGCCGCATTCATGAAAATAAATGGCATTCTACTCTTTTGCAAATAATACTGGTATCCGCCAGGTGCTTTTCCCTTCCTGCTATCCAAATCTAGGCAGTCATTAGCATCGAGTTGATCGAAGTAATTCCCAAGTTCTGCAGACATTTTGTGAAATATTCGGGAGCAACCATCTACCATTTCTTGGACATCATTGAATGGCTGAAGAGGAGGACGTCCTTTCACATCGACACCCATGTCCCACGGTCTTAACGAATCAAGCCCCAAATCCTGCATCCTTTCCTCATCTGTTCGGTGGCGCAATGGTTGGCAGACCGATTCGATTGAGTCATGGAATTCCAAACAATCTTCGATGCTGTAATCGAATCGGTGCATAGAGGCGAACATATACTGTTGATAGCCTTCAAAACCTGCATTTGTGGCAATTTTATGACGAATCTGAATCAGTTCGTCGTAGATCTCTGAAACTCTCTCATTGTCTTCAAATCGCCTCTCAGAGACTGTTTTCCAAGCCGCCTCACGAATTGACCGATCTGTATTTTCAAAGTAAATCGCCATCTGAGCAAATGTCTTCTGCTCTCCATCAAATTCTACCATTTGCGCACCACAAATTTCATTGTATTCCGTTACGAGTTTTGTTGCCTGTGTGCTAAGTTGTATATTCTCCTCACGGAAAATTTCGATATCTGTCTTTAGGCCCTTAACCAAAATATCGAATCTATCGGGTAATTCATCGACGGCCTTGTGTTCGACGAGACGACGATTCAGGATGTCGCTGTACTCTGATAGTTTAGGTTGAACATTTTCTACGAATTCCATCCAAGACTTTTGTATGTCTTCGTCATCTGTGTGGCAAGTCATATCGATGTAGAGTCTTGCTCTGGCTTCCGAGATAACTTCGGATAGACTAGATCTGTCAGCGATGAAAGCTTCTAGACAATTTGAGCAACTTAGTTTACGGTCTCGTAAGTCATTCATGTATGGTTCGATGGATTCCCAACATGAACCATCTAGGTTATCTGGAACGAAACTCATCTGTCCCCCTCAATCTTTCCTAGATGACATCGGCCCATTTGGTAATGGCCCTTCTCCCCGACTGTATTTCTGTCGTTTCCACTTTGCCGCAGCCTCTCGGTTTGCGGCTCTGATTTCTGCAAGTCCATCGTGCTTGGGATTTTCCTTTTCAATCCAACATGCGGTACAGAACCTCTTTCCTTCGTGGTCAACAAAATTACCTGGTGTGCAGCCTTCATCGCAGACATTGCAGGTTCGGAATCCATGAAATCTCGACATATTCTCAATCGAACCCTAGAGACTCTCGTCTATCAGTTTGACCCCATAGGGGTCAAGTGCTCATATCTGCCATAGCTGCGTGTAACATAAACGCAGATTCAAGCTCCAATGGAGTGGAATCTTGAATATCATATTCATATCCTAATCTTTGCAGTCCATTGGTAGTTGGTATTGGTCTCTCAGTTACGAGATTGGATTTGAGGTGAAGCATCAACCTATTTGCCTCTTTAGTGGCATCATTGTACGTGCTTCTGGGAATTTCCAAGGAAGTATCACCTTCGCTTGTAAACGGGTCCTCTGTTCCGAATTCTGGAAGATAGACAATCCAAGCGGTTTCATCACCTTGCATTAGTCCAGCACGCTCGAAAGCAATTCGTATTTGATGAGTGCCTGATATCAATCGCAGAAACTCGGTGTCGACATTATTGCCAACCATTGAATCACGTAATTCCTTTCTTCGTAGAGCATGCCAGACCGTCCATAGATGAACCTCGCTAGCCGCGGCGGAGTAGGAGAGTAACAACCAGCGTTGATTTGGTCGCCATTCATTGAAGATTGAAATTACATTTTGTAGGTCATCCAATGGCTCAGGAAATCGTATCCCCCAGGCGGGGAACCAAGGCACTCTATGGTCCTCAGCCATGCTTTCCGATGGGGTCTGATTGATGAATTGTTCAGGTCAGCCTTGTCGCCTTATCGATCTAGCTGCAGCCTCTACCAAATTGTCAACCAAGCGAATACTCCAACCTCTGAGACTTGCGAGATTCTCTCTGTCCTTCCCGGTCAAAGAAGCGATATCTGAGGCGTTCTCAACGCCTAGTAAATCAGCCATCTCTCTAGCCCTTGTCCGACCAATTCCTCTAATTGTAACCAAGCCTAGTAGATCTGCTTTACATCCATGCCTAACTCTTCTGTGTAATTCGCTAACCAAATCGACTAGGACCTTGTGTTGTGAGGGGTCCAATTGCTTCAACTCGTCATCATCGTTGAGAATTTCTCTCATGGCATAAAGTAACCATTCGGCCAAATCAACTCGGCTTCGTACATCTCCTGGTTGAACATTCCAATTATTTTCGAGATCCTCCATCCTCGCTTCATTAATCCAATCCTCAAGCACCAAAACGCCCTTCATTCTACGTTCTATGTCAGCATCAACTGCTTCTGTGAGGAACTCACGCTGGTGAGAATGGATGGCTGCATGGATTCTTTCGGCCTCTTCCTTTCTTGGCCAAAGGGCTAAGAAATCTGGAGTGCAAGCTACTAGGTGGAGCAAACTCATTGGGGATAGTTGGTGTACATCGTCGGTTCCAATCATTATTCTCATGGCTCTTTGCATTCCATCGTGTATCATTCTACCAGAAATTGGATTGAGATACAATCTAGCAACACGATGCCCAAGAGCCGTGGAGGTGTATGTCATCGAGGCAGGGTCAGGAAGACTCGGCTCACTAGTAATCCGTTGACTAGCTCTTGCAAATCCGAAGATTGCCGGCCCTTTCCTAGGAGATAGTGTAGTAGGAGATTCGATTTCTGATTTTGATATCTCTAAGCCAGGTACACTTTGTCCCGTCTTTGCCCATTGAGGCATTTCATCTTGCCAATCTTCTGTCTCAGATGTTGAGTTCTCTCTTCCCTTAATTCTTGATAAGACCTCATCAGATTCACCTTCTCTAGTAATCATTCCATTTTCAGCCAACCAGCCAATAACATCGTCGAGACGTGCTTCTAAACTTTGTTCATCCATGTGAGTAGCTAGGAAAGTTCGGTCAAAGAATCGTGATACTGAGTCCCTATCTCGTATTCCTCCTGTAGCCACAATCGAAAGAAGATGGGTCAGCAGTGCGGGGTCCTCTTCAGCACGAATTGCCGAAGGATTAGCCAATTTCGAGGTAACTTCTTCAGGTTCACTAAGCATATACAATTCAACGATATTCAATTCATCATCCTCGTCTTTGGCCAGTATCCATGCATCACCCGAATCGTCAAATTTTGGTCTTCCAGCTCTCCCCAACATCTGGCGTATTTCCATAACTGGAAGAGGCATCGAACCTCCGCCAATAGAACTCCATCTGCGATGATCTCGAATGATTACTCTTCTCGCTGGTAGATTTACTCCCTGTGCAAGGGTTGGTGTTGCCACAATCGCTAGCAATGTTCCCTCCCTAAACGCCTCTTCCACAGTCTTTCGTTGAGTATGAGTTAGTCCAGCGTGGTGGAAAGCCACCCCTCCTCTAATTGCCTGTGCAAGTGATCTTCCCATAACAGAAGTATCCTCTCGACGAGTCATTAGTTCAGCAATTTTATCCCATTTATCGATTAGTTCAGCATCATACTTCATCGAATCATCGGTAATATGTTTTCTAATGTGTTTGGACAACTCTCGGGCTTCTTTCTGTGCGGATGCTCTAGAGTTTACGAATACCAGCATTTGTCCTCCAGTTGAAAATGAATCATCCAGAACTGCTTGCAGCCGTTTTGTGGTCCTTCCTTCAATCATTCTAGGTTCTGGCCATTCGACATGGTCGGGACCATCAATACGGTGAATTTTCACATTTAGTCCAGTCAAAGTTCCAGAGTGAAGTTGTATCGGTCTCCAATTGGATTGTATCAGTTTAGCATCTAACCAATCTGCCATCTCTTGAGAATTCCCAACCGTTGCCGAGAGAGCAATGAGTTGGGCTTCGGGTTGAGAGTGGCGAATTCTGGAAAGAAGAACTTCCAAAGTTGGCCCTCTAGATATATCGTGTAGCAGATGGAATTCATCAGCTACAACTACACCAATTTTTTCCATTACTCCATCACGAGTTCGTAATATTGAATCGAGTTTCTCACTCGTGCAAACGAGAATATCCGAGTCATCAATACTACTGGCCTCTCCACTCCTATCTCCAATTGCGATACCTACCCTAAGTCCGACCAAACTGGCCAATTCTTGTAATTCCTCGACTTTCTCCGAGGCCAACGCTTTCAGTGGAACGATATACAGCCCCCTTGCTCCATTTAGGTCTGAAATTAACCGTTGAATCATTGTCAGGTGTGCAACTAATGATTTTCCGCTAGCAGTAGGTATTGTGAGCATTACATTGTGCCCGGCGAGTGCGTAAGGTAGGGCTTCACGTTGAGGGGGAAAGAGCTCCTCAATACCCCATTCAGACCGAAGGTACTCGATGATTCTTTCATCAACTTCCAAGTCTGCGAGACTTACCTCTGGAAGGTCTTCGTCTACTGCCACGTTTTGACTTAGAATCCGCCGTTCTAAAGGATACCGAATCTAATTCCATCGATGATAAGCCGGGTGCCCTTCTTTCACGGCAACAAACAGACCTTCTCCAATGGCACATATATTCCCATCAGCGCGTAATTCCATCTTTACTTTGGCTCGATCATCGGCCAATTCTGTGACCTCACCGGTTACGTGTAGTTCATGTCCGAAAGGAGTGGGTCTGCGAAGTTTGATACTATAATTCGCGGTAACTGTGCATGGGGGTTCAGAATCCCCTGATTGATCCATTAGTGCGATTGAAGCAGTCCAATTACCATGACAATCCATCAATGCTCCAATTATCCCCCCGTTTATCATACCCGGAAATGCTTGGTGCTCAGATAAGGGATTAAATTTCATTTGTAGGCCATTTTCGCTCCTGAAAGAGCGAATCCGCAGACCTTCTGAGTTTGCCGGACCACAACCAAAACAGATGCTATTTGGAGCATGTAATTCCTGAACTGAGGACTCCTGTGCCGCGCTCATTGTCTATTCGACAGAATAAGTGGAATACAACAATTACCCAAGAATACATGTAAATTTCACTCAATCCCTGTATCCTAATCCTCTTATTTGGTTGACTCCACAGCGTGGTATTGGTGGATTCCGAAGAGACACCTAAGTCATCCAAAAAAGATGACGGGAACGTTCGAGTTTCAAGGGCAAAGAGGCGCCGCCATCAGCCAATAAAAGTCTCAAATCAAATCCCAACCAGGCGTAGGAAAGAGATTGAAAAAGCCTTGGAAGAGCCTAGCAGTACTCCGAAATCATGGTCACGTGCTAGTGGCTGGAAATCACATCGAATTGGTCGCAAGCTTGTGAAACCCGGAACAATTAGACAAATAGAATACGACTTAATGGACGTAGAAATTGGGGAATCTTGGCCAATCCCAATTACCGTAATTCATGGTTCTCGGCCAGGACCAGTGATTACCTTAATCGGAGCACTTCACGGTAACGAATTAGTCGGCCCCTTAGCATTGACCTACTTACAATCGCATGCGATCTTGGGAGAGGATAAGCCAATAGATCCTACCACGGTTGCAGGAACCATTCGAATTATTCCAATTGTGAATATGCCGGGATACCGTCGCCGAAGCAGATACATGACAGACGGTAGAGACCTCAATCGTTTCTTCCCGGGCAAGGATGATTCGAACACAACATCTAGGGTAGCAAACAGATTGTGGAATGAGATATTTTCCAATTCCGACCATATCCTCGACCTACACACCGCTGCATTGGGTCGCACAAATATGCCCCAAATTCGGGCTAATTTGGCTAATCCAGCTAGTAATCGAGTAGCTCGTTCCTTCGGCATCGAAGTAATTCTAGACAGTGAGGGACCAAAAGGCTCCCTCAGAAGAACCTCCGACGATCATGGAATCAGTTGCATAACCTATGAAGGCGGCGGAGCCGATGAGGCAGACCCTGAATCTATCCAGATTGCTATGTATGGAGTCCTCAATGTGTTGAGAAGCCTCAAGGTGATTCCAGGTTATTCTAGTCGACCACGATTTCGGCTACTCGCTTCTGGTTCGGTTTGGATTCGCTCCGATTACGGTGGCCTACTAGATGTTTTGACTCCAGCTGGTTCTTGGGTGGAAGAGAATGAATTGGTGGCTACTGTATCAGACCCAGAACATCCAGGCGTTTCAATGGAAATACGCTCGCCTACCGATGGACTTTTGATTTGTATCGCAACCCATCCATTCGTAACTACTGGAACTCCAATAGGGCACTTACTACCAATTTCAAAAGGAGTCAAGACGGTAAAGAGACGTCTAGACGATGAAGGTGTGTTAGTGTTAAGCGGTGCCGATGGCGAACCTCCATGGCGTGAGGACGACGAAATTGAGGACATCTCAGTTGAAGGAGAGTGGGAAGGTGGCTCACCGGATGCAGAATGGGGTGAAAATATACCCTCGGCTGCTGAAGAAGAGGCAGATGAGGCCTGAATTTCATTCTTCTTCGAATAAATCTTCATTGATTACAGGAGTAGCATCAACTGTGACTACAGTCGATTCAAGCATCGGAATAGATTCTTCCAAAGGAGGATTATTGTCACTGTGCTGACTCAATAGGGCACTTAGATCGGGGGCAGCAGGGAGTTCAGCACCTCGATGCTCGGGAGTCACACCTGGGGGGTTTTGGTTTACTCTGAATTCAGCATAAGCCTCGGCTATCATTCTGTTCTCTCTAATCTTCATCCCAGCAAAAGCCACTCCTCCAACAAGAGCTAGAATAATCACAAGAACCACAACAATTCCCGAAGTGGAACCAAGGAATGAGAACAAAGATTCAATCAAAGTTAGGGGTGGGATGTAAACCTCTACATCGACCATCAATTGTAGTGTAGTTTCAATTCCAGAATCTGTTATTGTGACATTTAGTTCTCGCATTCCACTGCGTTCCGAGCAGAGAATTTCTGCTAATTGCCAATCTTTCGATTTGCAATCGATTTCCTCCACAATCAAGGTCTGGCCGTTTTCACTCAAATTGCCCGACAAAATTACCCCTTCCATCTCCCAGACGATTACCTTACTAACTGTATTTGGAATGCCTTGGATGTCGATACGCAGAGTCTCATTTACAGAATCCCAATATAGAATACTGGTTTTGCTAGGGGATGATTGGATTAGGTCCGCTCGATTCAAGGAATCATCGACGATGTCGTTGCAATCATCATCCCATCCGTTCCACGTCTCGCTTGCATCTGGGTTGATTGTTTCAATCAAATCCTCACAATCTTCGAAGGCATAGAATCCGTCTTCATCACGATCATGATCGAAGACTAATGGGTCCGAGCCCATCTCCTTGACTTCCTTTCCATCACTCAATCCATCATCATCCGAATCGAAGTCGTTTGGATTAGTGGATAGATTGTGGAACTCATCGTAATCCCATAGACCATCTTGATCTGAATCAAGAGCACGGAAGTCTTCGTCTATTTCATCATCACAATCATTGTCCTTTGCATCTAAGGATTCGGACAGTAGGGGGGCCCTCTCAGCATCATCATCCTGACAATCTTGGAACCAATACCAACCATCTCCATCATCGTCTGGGTCAGCCCATAGAGGATTCGAACCGTACGTGTTTACCTCTAGCCCGTCGGGCAATCCATCATCATCGGTATCGCCATCATATGGGTTACTTGTGATGTTGTGATATTCTTCGTAATCATCTAGTCCATCTGAATCCGAATCTAAATCCCAGAATCCATCATCGATTACAAGGTCACAATCATTGTCTTTGTTGTCAAGTAATTCAGGTAGGGCCGGATTGCGATATTCGTCTTCATCGTCACAATCTAGGAACCAATGGTATCCATCTCCATCGGCATCCGGATCATAAGTCAGAGGATCAGAGCCGTGGGTTTCTATTTCGATACCGTCATCCAAGCCATCATCATCGGTGTCAGGGTCTTCGAAATCCGTTCCATGAATATGATATTCCGGCCAATCCAGAAGTCCATCTGAGTCCCTATCGGTAAAGTTGAATCCTTCATCTGTGAAGTCGTCACAATCATCATCAATTCCATTCAATCTCTCGTATGTGCCCGGATTGACATCCGGATTATTGTCATTACAATCTTGGAAATGATAGAATAAGTCATTGTCTGTATCAGGGTCGTAATCCAAAGGATCTGTTCCCCAATAATTTACTTCTACTCCATCTGATAGCCCGTCATTATCGCTATCTGAATTCATTGGATTTGTTGCGTAGTTGAAAATTTCTTGAAGATCGGTTAATCCATCTGTGTCGGAATCACTTGCTAGAGGGTTGGTTCCGTGAATCATCACCTCATCATAATCAGACAACCCATCATCGTCGGAATCAGCATCATAGGGGTCTGTTCCCCAAATTTGAGTTTCATTTTCATCGGAGAGGCCATCATCGTCATGATCCCAATCATTATCCACTCCATGGAAAATTAATTCCCATGAATTCAGGGTACCACTTCCCCCGGCGCCGGCACTCGGCGAATCTCGAACCTTCAGAGTCCAAACTCCAACACTTGATTCTCCCCAATGATGGACGGTATTGAATAGCCAATCAGAATAGTCGTCGTTACTATCGCCGTTACTTACCGCCAACCACGATTCAGTTCCATCTGGTGATTGCAATACAATGTCTAAGTCACCACGGTAAGTGTGGTTGATATCTACAATAACGTCTACACTTTCTATCGACAGTTCGGTGGTTACAGTGATTGGAAATTCGCTCCAGGACTGATTTCCATCTGGAATGTCAAAGTTTGGCAAATACGGCCCATAGGTTGAGTTAATTTCCTGATCTAGAGTTGTCCAATTCAACGCCATGGACACTGCCGCTCCGGCATCTACTGCACCAAATCCATACTTGTGAGAGACATCATGACCCGCTCCATTAGTGTTCCAAGAAGAATCGTTAGGGTCGTTCATTCGTGAAGTTTGGACTAAAATCTCCTGAACATCGCGCCAGGTCAAAAATGGATTGGCGTCGTACATCAGTGCGATTACTCCGGCCGCTAACGGTGTGGCACTGGAGGTTCCTCCGAATGTATGGGTGACATTTCCGCTACCGTTGTAGCCTCCACTTCCTACTATGTCGGTGGTGGTTATTCCCTCACCATCGCCATTTGAGTGAGCTGCAACGAGGATATTTGCACCAGGTTCCGCATAGTATGATTGTTCTCCGTCGTGAGAGATTGCGGTTACTGCAATGGTAAATCGGCTGTTCGCATAACCATCTTTGTTGGCATCATCATCACTTCCTAACCCATTACCTGCAGCCCATGTAATGGAATTGCCTAGTCCTTTCCTCCCATTGTAGGCATCTTCCTCAAAAGCGGCTAGCGTAAGTGGCCCTGGTCCAGATAGTGTGGAACCATCATCCGATGGTCCCCAAGAATTGGAGTAAACATCGATATCATCGTTCTCGAAGGATAAAGCATCGGCTTCCGTACTGTCACCTGCCCAACATGCAATCAAGGTAGAGCCACCAAGTGTAGCCTCCCAAGCGGCTCCTGACACATATAGCGAGTTATTCCCAACCGCTGCGGCAACACCTGCGGCAGCGGTACCGTGACCATTCCAAGCATCTGGAGCGGGATCGGTATCGTCGTTACACCAATCGTAAGAGTAGTTTGCATCGTAGTTATCGATAATGTCAGGATGCTGGTGGTCTAAACCATCATCGACTATGCTGATTATCACACCTTCACCGCGATAATTGTCCCATACATCTGTGGCATTGATATCCTCTCCACTGAGCCCCCCCGTTTGCCCTGTATTTTCAAGATGCCATTGGGAGGGAAATTCAGGATCATTTGGATTGTCTCTAGGAAATTGTTTACGCTCTACTAATGGGGAATAAGATTCTATTTGCCCAATTTGGAATAACATTTCAAGATCGTCAATAACCTCTAATGGATTATCAAAATACCAAATATATGCTCCCCTAAGTATCGGCGCTGGCTCAACAAATTGTGGCTTCGCTAAAGTGAGAGAATGTTTCTCGATAGGGATTTGTGTTACAATCAACCAATGGTTTGTTTGGGATATATCGTCTTCCGTATACTGATCGAGATTTTCCACTCTATCGAAGGCTAATTGGACTGCTCTAGAATAAGTTGGCAGAATTTCTTCTCCATTTATTTCAAAGTCAATGTCTAGATTTTGTTCTCCACCAATCGTTGCGGCGACAGGTGATACAAGCATCAGAACAAGAACCATGGCTGTCGTACGCATGGGTCGTGTTCGATATTGTAGGGGTTTTAGCCGTTGCCGATGCATGGGTGATTATCGCATCGTCTCAAATCACTATGTAATCAGTTGTTTTGCTTGTATTCCGAGATTTCCCGATGAACTTCATCGTCACTCATCAATCGACGTTGATTTTTGGCTACTTCAAACATATGAGCAACCAAATCATCATCCGCTTCGTATCCATGTTGTTCCAGCCACCAGATGATGTTTGAACGTCCACTCATGTGTCCAATTCGTATAACCTGCTGAAGTCCATAATCCTGAGCAGGCACGCCTGAATATACACGGTCTGCAAGCCAATTGTCTCCCTTTTTCATTGCCTTGATTACAGCGCTAGCGTGTACTCCGGTTCCAGTTTCAAAAGCGTCTTCTCCAAAGACGGGGTAATTCCTGGGTAGAGCAACTTCGACGTACTCATGCGCCTTTCTCATGTATTCGTTAAGGGCGGTTAAGTCGTTTTCGATGACTCCCATCAGAGAGAGGTTGACTAGGGTCTGGTCCAGCGGAGCATTTCCTGCTCTTTCACCTACACCTAATGCAGTTCCGTGTATCACATCTGCACCAACCTCAACAGCAGCGAGATTGTTTGCAACCCCCAAACCTCTGTCTTGATGGCCGTGCCAATTAACTTCGATATCTCTACGCTTTACTCCTGCGTCTGGAATAACTTCGTCCTGAATGAAGGTAAGCAATTTTCGTACACCGTTGGGGGTCACATGGCCACAGGTATCACAAACACAAATCCTGTCAGCACCCAATTCGATTGCTCTTGTGTACACCGCTTTGATTTCTTCCGGTTTTGAACGGGTAGTATCCTCGGTGACGAACATCACAGGAATATCGTTGTCAACCGCAAAAGTAACAGCTTTCTCAGCTGTGTTGAGGATACGTTCCATCGTCCAACCCTCTGCAAATTGTCTAATTGGACTAGTTCCAAGGAAAGCACTGGCCTGAATTTGCCTCTCGTGCTTGGCTTGCAAATCAACCAGCGGTTCGATATCTCCAACAACGGTTCGAACCGCACAACCTGGTCTCAAGTCGTAATCATTCTCACCCATATGGGAGAGCATCGCATCAATGTGATTCACATGGAATGGGCCAGCACCGGGGAGACCGAGGTCTACTTTCTGAATTCCAAGACGCTCCATGTAATCGATTAATTCGATTTTCTGTTCAATCGTTGGATTCCTCGCGCTGGGGCTTTGTAGTCCGTCACGGAGGGTCTCGTCATCAAACCAAACGTCATGCGGGTGGTTCGCAGGATCACGCTTAATTTCGTAGTCTATGACATTCCAATCATAGATGAGTTCTCGCTCATTCATCCTTGCCCCTCCAGCCGCTTAACGCGTATTACGGATGTCGAACAGGCGGGCAGGCGTTTGAGGATTTCCTGAATTCAGGCTGAAAAATCCTCTGAAGGCGCTCTTGCGTTCCACTCATCTCGAAGAATCATTGTTACTGCCAACACCGCTCCGAGAATTGCTCCCTGTAAGCCAGCGCTGGCTGCAACCACAATTGCAAACATTAGTGCGAGATATAACATTGAGACAAAGAAAGATCGGGCCGCGGTAGGGATTCGACCAGATGCAGTTCTAGGCTCATCAGGGTCGATTATGAATACAGTCCTAGCGTACCACAGAGTGACTACAACCGTGGTCCAACCAAAGAGATGGTAGATTGTATCATGTCTATCCATTCCCCCCATAGCTGTAGGTGCAAATACTGCTAGAATTACCAACAATATCGAGTATAACTTCATCTCTAATAGTGTTCTACTTGCACCCTTAACTCCGGGCATCATCGGAATCCCTACAGAGTCGTATTCCTCAGATCTATAGAGTGCCAGAGCCCAGAAATGGGGTGGAGTCCATAGAAAAATCAGTAGGAGTAGATACCAAGGCATCAAGCTTCCTAAGTCAAAAATCGAGATTCCAAAATCCTCCACTGAATCTACATTGATGCTCAAATTACCTACTGCAGTAGCCCAACCGATTACTGGTGGGGTAGCCCCTGCTAGACCTCCGATGACTATGTTTTGAACCGAAGTACGCTTCAACCAAATAGTGTAAATGAAGACATAGAATAAGATACTAAATGCAGCCCAAAACGCGGCCACTTGATTAGCAAATTCAAGGAACCAAAAAACTCCAACTACCGAAATAATGATTCCGAAAAAAAGCGCCCCATTTGCACTTATACTTCCTGTTGGAATCGGTCTTTGTGAGGTTCTTCGCATAATTGGATCAATATCTCGATCGTACCACATATTGATTGCATTAGCGCCTCCTGCTGTCAGATAGCCTCCTACGAAAACAATTACCATTGTCCGGAGCGATTCGTTCCAATCCATCTCGGTGAATCCGGACGCTTCAAGTAAATCATGAGATAATACCGCGCAGAGTGCGGTAATCTGCAGAAGAACAACCACTCCTGGCTTAGTTAGAGTAAACCATGCCTTTGCCCCACTCGCAGTCTCTGACATAGCACGCCCTTCGGGCGTGTGCCCTTCAATTCGACTCATCACAAGGTCTCTGGTTTCGAATTATGTAAAGTGAAGGCAGAGATTGCTAACCAGGCGGTTGCAAGAGTTAGGAATGATGTGCTGCCAACCAACAGGTGAATCAGAGATAACATTTCACGAAATGTTTCGCTATCCTCTGACCAAGAGAGAATGTAAAGAGCGCCAATTGCGATATTCAAAACAAAGAACCCGGTTGCCGCCCAAATCCAATTTCTCAATACAATCCCGTGCTGGTGTTGCACCTGTTCATTTCGAACAACACCACAAGCGATGAAGAGGGCAATGGCTACAATTGCCACTGCCCACCTGTGGATAATTTGTGATTGTCTTTCCAAATCATAAATTTCCGGAAGCAATTCACCTTTGCAAAGGGGCCATGAATCCGCCCCACCCGAAACTCCGCAAATTTGGTCAGCTTGACCTGTTGTAGCGACAAATACTCCGATGAATACGGTACTGAAGGTTCCTATTCCTAAGCCCATAATTCGATTCTTCCACTTAGAAGCGAGAACAGGATCAAATTCGAACCAGGCCGGTTGATTTCCTTCATCGCGATTAATGCAAATCCATAACCAAATTAGCGACAATATGAATACCAGAGCGCTTGATAGATGCAGTGCTACACTCCAATGAACATTATCAATTTTGACGGTTAGCCAACCAAGTGCTCCTTGCCAAATAATTAGTCCCAGAGCCAAATTAGATGCGAAATTGGTGCTTGTTGAGGACTCTTCATTTCGACGAATAACCAGCCAGTTTAGAATCACAAGAGGGCCGAGAATCACTCCCGCCAAGAGTCTGTGGAACCATTCAGTAAAAATCTCAAAAGTAGTGTATCGTTGATTCCACCCTCCAGAATCTATTTCGTCAGGATTTTCACTATACCATAATCCCTGTTCTTCTTGACTGATGTCGAAGCCCCATGTGCCAAAGCAAGTAGGCCAGTCCGGACAGGATTCTCCAGCATCTGAGACTCTAATCAAACCGCCAACAGCAATTACCAGAAAGGTGAGTACGATTAGACCAGCAGTCAGTCGCTTCGTATCGACTTTCTCAAGCATTGCTTATCACCTCTGAATAGACGATAAGTGGTAGAGCCCTCACTTTTCCTCGGTGTGAGGGTCTACGTCGATTGGAATGCGGTGAGACTCGTACTCTAGCATTGCAATTTTTAGTGGGTCAAGCACGAATCTTGCTTGAGCATCCTCTGTTCCGTAGAGTTGGATGAGTTCTTCCATGAAATTCTCACGGAGTTCATCTTCGGACACATATAGCGGTGCGCCCATGCTAATTTGCAATGCTCGTGCACCTATGATTCTAGCCTTCTCGAAGCGAGTGTGCTGCCGTATTGGAGTAACCATCGAGGGCGGCGACCCAAGACCTCCCTATTAGCCCACCGGCCAACCCTCGCCCCCTATGGGGGCGGATTTCTAGTCGACTTCAGGCCTCAATCAGCATCCCAACAGCGTTGCCGCCACCGAGGCAAATTGTTACAATTCCACGACTACCACTAGTGCGATTTAGGGCATTAGTGAGGGTCATCAGGCAACGTGTTCCTGTTGCTCCAAGTGGGTGCCCAACCGCTACTGCTCCGCCATGTGGATTGAATCCCTCTTCAGGGAAATCAAATGCATTCTGAATGGCACACGAGGCGGCTGCAAATGCCTCATTATGCTCTAGAATGCTGATATCAGAAATTTCCAATTGATTTCGATCAAGTAACATTTGCACCGCTGGGATGGGGGCGGACATAACCCTGTTTGGTTCTACACCAGATGTGGTAAAATCGATGATTTTAGCAAGCATTGGCCAACCATTTGCTTTGGCGGCCTCCTCAGACGCAATTAGTACGGCCGAGCCGCCATCAGATACCTGACTTGCATTACCAGCGGTGACCTGCCCATCATCCTTGAAGACGGTTCGTAGCCCAGCGAGGCCTTCCATTGAAGTATCTATGCGAATTCCTTCATCTCGATCGAGTTCATCCATGGAAACACACTCTTCTGCAAGCCACCCACTTTCCCATGCAGAGTTGGAAAGCGTATGGGATCTAAGCGCATAACTGTCTGATTCTGATCGTGAGATATCTGCTTCTTGGGCGATTGTTTCACCTGTAATTCCCATCATCGAGCCATCGTAAGCATCCTTCAGGCCATCGTGGCTTAGTGTTCCAGTTAGGTTAGCAAATGAGATTTCATCACCACGTCTTGCTCCCCGGATGAAGTGTGGTGCTTGACTCATGGATTCCATTCCACCAGCAATTACAACATCAGATCTTCCAGCCATAATTTCTGTTGCAGCAATCATCACAGCCTTGAGACTGGAACCACAGACCTTGTTCACCGTAGTGCATGGAGTAGAGTAGGGTAGTCCAGCGACCATCGCTACTTGGCGAGCAGGTGCCTGTCCAGCTCCTGCTTGAAGCACCTGACCCATGTAGACTTGATCGACGATACCGCTACTAGGGTCAATTCCAGCCCTTTCCAATACACCCTTTACAGCCAATGTACCCAATTCCACCGCAGTGTAATTGGCTAATGCTCCGCGAAAGCGACCAAAAGGAGTTCTCGCGTATGCGCAGATGACCGGAGTCGACACAGGCGAGGCGAGTGAGTTACTCCCCTTGAAAGGTGCGATGGATGCACCGCCGCTATCCCTCAGTTTTCGGACGAATAACCGTAAAATTCTAAATTCTTCAATTCGGGTCTTGAATCAGGCTTGAGTAGTATTGTTCGAACTGCCCAGAGATCCTTGAAGATACGATACTGAGAGGTAGCATCGAGATAATCAACGCCACTTGTACCTCCCGTTCCAATTCTCCTACCCATGATTCTCTCCACCATTCTTGCGTGTGCATGTCGCCACTTGACCATCGACTCCTCAAGTTCTACAATTGCATCTATTAGAGTTCTAGGCCATGTCAATAATGGCAATTCCCTGTATGACTCTATGAATAACAGTCCAGCGCGAGCGCGGCTTACTTTTCCATCAGGCTTCAGGAAATCAATGGCTCCTTGATGAGATGCAGCAAAGCGCTCTGCTGCTTTTTCGGGAGTAGAAGCACCATAGCCAGACATTCTCGATGCTGCCTGTTTTCCGATGTCTTCGTGCGAATTCAGATGAGCGTCGATATACTCTGTAACGGTAGCATCATCTCCATCTGTTCCTGGCAATGAACCCATTATTGGCGTTCTAGTCACCCATCGCAAGAGAGACTCGCTTAGTGATGGTTTGGAAGCCACATCCTCCAACCGGGCGAGAATCTCAGCATCTCTTTCGGAGTGTTCCGCCAATTTTCTGAATGTACTGATGGGATCCATTCCATACAGGCGGTCTTCATTGGCCAAGCCGAGTAACATCTCGAATTCACGCATTTGATAGGATTCAAATCCCGATGCAGTTCCAAGACCGTCTCTGAATGCTAGGAATCCCTGGGGCGTCAACGTTTCCAATACTGTCCATTGATTTGCCATCAATCGAAAAATCTCGGTTGTGCGTCCAAGGTGGTCAACAGCCCTCGGAATATCGTCCTCAGGAACGTGGTCTTGTGCCAGAATATCGCGAACCTCGGTTAGTTCACGAATAACCTGCTTGAACCAAAGTTCGAAAGTTTGGTGGACGATAATGAAATGCATTTCATCGGGGCTAACCCCTCTTTCTTCACCTTGAAGTTCTAACAAAGCAGGTAATTGTAGATAGTCTCCGTATGTCCAATTGCCCTCGCTGCCTGAGCCGCCCATGCTGTCCGGATGACGCTTCACGCTTGAATCGTTACCCAAGCCACAGTTCCGACTCCGAACCCTCTAAACCACCGAATTTAGCCCCTATATCATGTCTGGTAGATGCGGAGGGCCACGGGAAGGTGACGGCGACCTACGACCAGCAACGCGCATGGATGTAGAAGCCGGACTAGAACTTTCTTTGATTGGAATAGACGATGCACCCGAGTTATTTTCAGTAGTCGACTCCAACAGAATGCACCTTAGGGAGTGGCTTGCATGGTTAGATGGAACAAAAAGTATCGAGGACGAAATTTCGTTCATTTCTATGAGTTTAGAACAGTATGAGAAGCGAGAGGGAATAATCTACGCTATTCGTCTAGAAGGCAATCTAATAGGAACAATTAGCCTGAATTGGATTGATTGGGGAAACAAAGGTTGCGGAGTCGGTTATTGGCTAGCCGAGGAACAAACTGGAAATGGGTACGCGACGAAATCCTGTATTCGATTGATGGAACATTGTTTCGACGACCTAAATCTACACAGATTTGTGCTGGAGGCCGCAGTAGAAAACGCCCCTAGCTGTGAGATAGCAGAGAGAATAGGAATGAGGTTGGAAGGCATTACTAAGGACAGAGAATGGCTATACGATCACTATGTTGATGCCAAATTATACGCTATCACAAAGCCAGAGTGGGATGAAAAACGCTCTTCCTGATTCAACCCAATAGACCATGGTCTATGATTTCACAAGTACCTGATGGTATTGTTGCAAGAACATCGTCTTGAGCGAGTCCAGTTGCCTTGGCAATTCGATTAGCGATAGTTTCCTTCTTTTCTCTTCCGGGCCGAATTATCGCCCATCGCTGGCATAGATTAGAAACTCCTTCGGCAGTACCTGAGATGGGAATTGGAATGTTATTGACTATAGCGAATCCGATTGCTACCTCCATTTCGACATCACGATACCATGTTCTCTGACCCCTAACAACAAATGCTCCTCGACCAAGTGATTCACCACTCTCAGTTTGTTTCGAGACTTGCGTTGGTCGGGCATGGAAAGCGGTTGCTGCGGCGCTACCACTACCCCATGCACGTGACCAGCAAATCGCCAGTTGTGCTGCTTCTTGGATAATCTTGCTAGGTAAATTCTGTGCATCTTCTATCGACCCAGCAAAGTCTTGAGAGATTCGCAATGACGCAACTCCTTCAGGCCTGAATCCGATCGGATTGGGATCTGTCTCTAGTCCATCGTGCAATCTCAACGAGCAAGATGGGGCTCCATGTAAATCCGCATGAACATATAGGTCGGTGGAACGCAGATACTTCCTCACGACGGTGTCGTTGCCCTTGGCATCACGACCTCCAATAACCATTCTACCGTCTGACAAAACTCCCCATCGATGTTTTTCAAACCAGAACCTCTTGCTTCGCTTACCTATCCTGACTCTTCCAGCGGCGGCTTCTTTTTCTCTCTTGGCTGCATCCTTGGCGACTTGAGTCTCTGTTCTTTGCAAAGCCATTTTTGCCCCTTTGGCCTTATCTTTTAGAGTTCGAGCCCGTTCAAAATAAGTCTGGGCATTTTGGTGAACAGTATTCTCTACCGACAGCGTCACACTTGCTCCCGGCTCGTTATCCTCGTCTGGTAAACGAGCCAAAATCGTGCGTTTAGCGGGGTCAACTCTGTCTATCCACAAAACATCCCTAATCTTGGAATCTAGAGTTTGCCAACCTTCGCTTTCAATCAATGAATTGACTTGCCCCAGAAGGTCGTCGACATGAGTCCAGTTATCTTGGATCGACTTCGCTAATTCCTGTGTCAAAGCAGCTTGAGATTCAAATCTCTCTATCCCGGAACGTTGCTGAGCTGCCCTTCTGTCAAGCTTTGCTTTCTGTTCTTCCTCATCTTCTCCCGCCGCGGCTAGTTTCTCTTCCTCCCGACGGATGTAGGCGATTGCATCGTGCGCACCGAATATCACATCATAGGCTTCTGATAGATTGTCGATATTTGCCCTAAGGCTAGAATCCATGAATGGAAGATTGATTGGTGAAAATTCGCTAATCATCCCACTCGCAGAGCCTCTTAATTGAGGATCATCTTCTGCAGATTTCCAAGAATTCAATCCGTCTTTTTCTTCAAACCAAATATACGCTCCTTGGCCATCTGCTAACTCACTTAGTAACTTGTTCATCGATTCACTGAGAGCCAGCCTTTGATCTTCATCAAGAGAGTCGGCAGGGTCTTCTAAATCGATTTCAGCGGCGCTACAAACCGCATTTCCATAGATACGTCCAAGGTTTGCACGCGCCGCGAGAGTTCGAATCAAAGAATGGTCTGAATCATCCAACAATTTGTCTAGGCCGCTTTTGTCTAGTTCTCTAGGATCCAATGTTTCTGGAGGTGGAGTGTAGAGTTCACCTCTCTTTAGGGCCCGACTTGCGTATTTGGCGTGTGTTAGTGGCTGAATAATTACATCATTATCATCCAGAAGCAAAACATTTCCATCTCTAAACAACTCAATGACTAGTTTGTATTGACCACCTCCATGTTCGAAGGTCAAGAATATCACTCTATCAAAGCCGATTTGCTCAACTTCAACCAAGCGCGAATTTGCTAGATGTTTCCTCAATATCATGGCAAATGGTGACGGATTATTCGGCATTGGCCTATCTCTTCTTGACAGGTACAGCCTCTTTCCCCGCACAATCACCAAATCTACAGAGGGTTCTCCCTTGGGATTAAGCCTCAATACAACCTGTTCGTGATGTGGCTGGTAGGCTTTACGTGCACGTGTTCCAATCATCCCACGCAGCTCTCTAACCATGCGGGCGACGTCGAATGAGGAAGACTGCGCACGCATGGCTCTCGTTACGAGGGCAAGCGTGCCCTTCATCAGACAATCGCTTGATATCTGACGGCTCAGGCCCGAAGGCAATGACTGGTATGGGGGGCCTTCGCATGGACGACGGTGTTCCCTTCGTCCATGGTCCTGAAACAATGGGTGAGGTGGATGTTGGTCTCAGAGCCTTTTGGTATCGGCCAATGCTACTTCGGAATTCTATTGAGGTTGAAGTAGATCACGATTGGGGTATTCATTGCAATGCAGACGCATTGGCTGAGCAAGCGGCAGTAATTGCAAATCGAATGAATGCGGAGGGGATTGAAGAAGCTGAGATGCTGGCTTTGGATTTAGCATTTATTTTCGGATTCGACCACGAATATTTCCACCATCGCTTCGATTCAGGTGTGACTTCCCATGTGATGCGAACTCATGCTCAAACTGGCTCTTTGCCTACGAATTTTGGTGATTACGAAGAATTGCATGATTCAATTTCGACTCGCAGAGAGGGCCCTGAATGGTGGTTATTGACCGAAGAAACCCTTGCAAATGCGCATATTGCGATGGATCCTACTAGACTTGGTGGGTTGAAGGAAGCCTTCATCGAGCACGGATTACTACCTGAACCCGGTGACCGCTCACGAGGACCATACGCGACTTGGCAATTTGTTGCCACTGACCCTTGGAAATTCAATTGTCTAGCGCATCATACATGGTTGCAGATTTTGACAGGGGAATTGGACCCACTTAGTATCATTCCTGTAATGGAATCAATCACTCACGAAGGTGGGCTAGACGCTGCATACGACACCCTAGTGGATTCAATTGTCGATGCCTGTGAGTTAACTACAGATGAAGACTGGACTCCAGACCGAGTACTCGGTAGGAGCGGAACTGAACATCTGTTTGCCATGGGTGGTGTGCCTGACGGCATGCTCCGCCGGCTAGAGGTGCCGATGCATTTCCATGGTGGAGAGGCCAACAGGATGGCTGATCGATACGGTCCTACAAATCCAGATTGGCCATATGCAATCATCGAGAATCTCTACGACCAGTTGGGAGGTTATGATGACGGAGCAACCGACTCTTGGGATGGAGATGCTCCATTTGGCTCCTTAGCCTAAAATTCAGAGATACCTTGCATAAAATTCTCGATAACTGGTATCGCGGCCGCCTCGTGTGCAAATTGATTACTTTCGATTTCAATTAATGTGGAATTTGGAATTTGTTTACTGAGTTTACCTGCATCAGAGTGGTCGTGTAGTGTGTCTGAAGATGCTCTCAGGATACCTACTGGAGCGCTTGTATGGGAGAAATCTAGATTCATTTTGTATTTTCTGAATACGATTGAGCAAAGTCGCAATCTATCGATTGGTGCGGCCAATAAGGTTCGACGGTAGCGTATTCTTTGCCCCTCTTCTTTCAACCTCTTATCGAGATACCAAATCACAAATTTAACCAGAGCACTGTACATGAATAATGGCGCTGGAATCAGCGGTCTTGCCCAAATCGGAGGAACGAATACGAGATTCGGAGATAGCACTACAAGGCTTCGAAAAACCAGACTTTCCTCTCGAAGCCCCTCAAGCAATAATGTGGCACCCAATGATGAACCCATGGCGTCACATTTTGAGGGGTCGAGTTCCATTTTTTCCAAGATGAGTGGTAAATCGGATGTGATATTTTGGATTTGGAAGGATTCCTTAGAAATTGCCGAGTCAATTATACAACTCCCCTTCTCGCGAGTTTCGACGTAAACAACAGGCCTCTGCTTAACCCACTCTGATAGGATTGGAAACCATCCCTCTGGAACCGAATTCCAACCCGGAATCATTACCAGAGTTCTAGCATGTTTGGATGATTCCTCTTTAGGTTTCCAGCTCAGCACCCGAAGATTGTATCCTGATTTCGATTCGATCCATTTCTGTTCCACCGTTGCTCCGCCAAATTCTGGAATTTCTTGCCACAATTCTGACTGCATTTCAGTTCCCCTTAGCAAACCGCCAATTTCCATTCTCTTGCTGAATTTCACCTGATTTCTCAAGCGCGAGCAAGTGGGAATAGGTCTGATCCATAGCAAGACTTGGATGTGCTTCTGGAGTATTCTCGTAGGCTTCACGGGTAATCGAATCTAGGCTTCTATTCCCTGATTTCACCGCATTTAGCACTCTCAAATGACGATCCTTCCGGTGATTCAAATAATGTGTCAGCAACCTCTTTGGATTCGCAACCATAGGCCCATGACCTGGGAAAAGTAGAGCTGGGTCTAAGTCTCTCAACCGTTCCAATCCAGCTAGATATTCATTCATATCTCCATCTGAAGAGGGAACTAGGATTGTTCCGAACAAAACAGCGTTATCTCCACTTACGACTCCTGCTTCACCAACCAAACAAATGTGTCCTGGACAGTGGCCAGGCGTTTCGATAACTGTCCAAGATTCATCATCGTTCTCGACAACATCCCCCTCTCTAAGCGTCCTGTGTGTTTCGTATTTCGGAATTACCGAGAGAGTTTCTTCACTCGCAAAAATAGGAGCTTGGTAAATCTTGGAAATCTCAGACATATCCCCTATATGGTCGAGATGTTTATGAGTAAAAATAGTAGCAATTATTTTGCTTCCAGAATCCTCTATCTCTGCCACTTTAGCTCTTAGGATTTCTAAGGCCGCTCCCGACCTAGCAGCAGGATCTACTAGGATTCTGCTGCCACCAGGGTGGCCTAAAACATAGCAATCAGTATGAGTAGCTGGCGGAAGTGTTGCCGTTGGTATTGGCACTAACTCCACGCCGTTTGCATATTCGATTCTGTGATATCCGCTTGGCGGATTTTTTGCCAATTCTGTAAATCCTAAATTAACTATGTCACGAATTAGCGTAACTTGAGGAGGAGGTAACTTAACCTCGTGAGAAAGCCAAGCATCGAGGAGATCAGCTGGTTTCCACCACTGAAATTCATCAAATTCCGAACGGCCTGTGGGTAATTTTGGTTTTATTGCATAATTTCCCGTGGGAACGTGATAGAACCTATTTCTGTGACGAATTGGTGCAACGGGAGGAGTAGTTCTTTGTGTAATCAGTATGGGGTCGAAATTTTCAATCGATAATTCTCCTTTCGAAACTAGGTTTGACCATTCTGACTTGTTGAGATTGACTTTGTCCATAATTTCAACTTGCACATTTAGGAATCCTCCATTACCATCGGGGGCAATTCCTACTTCTTCCACCATTTCTCTCAATAGAGCGATTAGCGAATCGCGATCATCTCTTTGAGAAAACCAGAAGGGTTCAGATTCTACTACTTCTCTGTCAACTCTACTAATCCCGCCACCCGGAAATGCCCAAAAATCGGGAAAACTCGGAACTTCTGAGACTCTATGACAGAGTAGAATTTCCAATTCATCTCCTGAATTTCTACTGATTACTGCAGCCGCAGAAGGATGTGGTTTTACGACCTCCGCCGAGGGAAACTCGACCCCCTCTGGCAACTCACCCATGTCTCAACGAGGGGGTCAAACGCTTCAATCCAGCCCTGAGCGTCGCCTCACAGTAAACTCAAGTCAAGCGTCTCTCAGGACTCGATATGAGCGTTGGCGAGTTTGACACCATAACCATTGGACACACCAACACAGCCACAGGTCAACGAGAGCATGAAGTGCATATGCCAAGGTTTGGCCTCGGAGTTTGGCAAATGTCCGAGGGAGGTGAATGTCGTAGCGCTGTTCAGCATGCAATCAACAGTGGATATCGACTAATCGATACTGCAAGATCCTACGCAAACGAAACCGAGACGGGAGCGGCAATCCGTGATAGCGGAGTTGCAAGAGAGGAGATCTTTGTGGTGACGAAACTAAGGAGGCCCCATGCGACGAGTTATGAAGCGGCTCTAGAGCACTGTCGAAGTAGTCTAGATATGCTTGGTTTGGATTGTATTGACCTGTATCTTGTGCACGCTCCACCGGAAGATATCAACGCAAGAGCCGAAGTTTGGAAAGGAATGGAAGAATGTCTCGATCGTGGATGGACTAGGTCGATTGGAGTCAGTAATTATGGAGCACATCATCTCGATGATATGCGAGCCTATGCAACCATTTTACCCGCAGTAAATCAGGTCGAATTACATCCTTGGAATCAACGACCTGCGCTCCGAGCCGCTACTGAAGCAATAGGGGCCCAGGTGATGGCTTACTCACCATTGGCAAGGGGTCACAAGGTGGGTTGCAGTAATCTTGCAAATATTTCAGAATCCCTTGGTTGCACACCAGCGCAGGCAGCAATAAAGTGGGTTTACGACACCGGAGCAATAACAATTCCAAAGTCTAGCAACTCAGGTAGAATTGATGAGAATCTTGCAAGTTTGAAAGTCAATCTCAGTGGCACTGAATCTGCATTCAATGCGATGGAGGAAGCATATGTTTCTGGTTGGAATCCTACTGCTGAACCTTGAGGGAAAAATAATGAGAGAGCCGGAGACAATTGAGGAAGAATTAGCTCTCTTTGCAGAAGCTATCGAGGCGGGCATTGACCCATTTCCTGAACCAAAGAAAGAGACTCCGTGGGCAAGATATGCAGTTGCTTGGTTCATGATTATCCTGATGATTTCATTCGCCTCTAGATTACTCAACCGTGCACTGTGATTTGTTTGGTAGTCCCTCCCGGATTTGAACCAGGGTCATGGCATCCAGAGTGCCATATGATGGACCGCTACACTAAGGGACTAGCGACTCGCCGAGTCGGGTCGTATATTTCAACGAAACCGCCCGATAGATAATCGACTAAATCACTCATACGCGGAAGGATTGGTTGAGTTCTTTCAAGGCATCCTTACTAGGCCTGAGTTCATCCTCAGACAGGTCAACTAAAGGAGTCTCAGTCAAGCCCAGTGCCTCATCGGCGGTCTTCATCTCTGAATCATAATAGAGAATTCCAGTGACGTGCTTGTCATTTTGCTCTGCATCATGAATTGCAGCCAAAGCGGCAACTGCATTACTTGGATCGTGGTCCTGTCCAAGAGTTTCCAATCTCAATGTCGAGCCATCGAAGAGCTTGATATCCTCGTACTGACCTTCGGGAACTTCTACCTCTTCAATCGGGGTAAAGTGTGGGATGTAATCAACTGTGTGCAGTTCCTCTTCGTTCCCCTTGACGTAGCTGTAAGAGCGGTATGACTCATCATTATTTGCGAAAGTAACACAAGGTGAAATCACATCGATTACCGCCATTCCTTTGTGTGATAGGGCGGCCCTCAGTAGTGCGGTTAACTGCTTCTTTGAACCCGAAAATGACCTTGCTACGAATCCGCATCCAAGGTTGATTGCCATTTTGCAAAGATCAATTGGAGGGTTTTCGTTAGTTACCCCCTTCTTTTTCTTCGAGCCTTTCTCTACTGTGGCAGAATACTGACCCTTTGTCAATCCATAAACTCCATTATTTTCGATAATGTAAACCATGTTCAGATTGCGTCGAATGGCGTGGATGAATTGACCAATTCCAATCGAAGCAGTGTCTCCGTCACCTGATACACCAAGGAAGGCCAAGTCCTTGTTGACCATGTTTGCGCCAGTTGTAACCGAGGGCATTCTACCGTGTACTGTATTGAATCCGTGTGACTTACCTAGGAAGTAAGCAGGAGTCTTGGATGAACATCCGATACCGGACATCTTGGCAATTGTTTCTGGTGCGATACCATTTTCCCAAGCCGCTTGAATGATTACGTTGGAAATTTGGTCGTGTCCACAACCAGGGCACAGAGAGGAGGGTCCTCCAGTGTAGTCTGCCTTTGGTAGGTCGATAACATTGAGTTGAATCGGCCTCATACTCATGCAATCACCTCTTTTGTATCGCCAGACAAGGTTTCCAAAATCATCTCAGCATATACGCGGGCGCGTGGGGGGATCCCATCACTAAAGGCGACAGAATGCAACTTACTGAGGTGTTCAACAGGCAACTCTTTGCGGAGGATTCCGTATAGTTGTCCGTCTCTGTTAATTTCCAATACTACCACTTGGTTGTGTTCTGCTACGAAGCGCTCTACCTCGGAATGGTATGGTAACGCTCTCACTCTACAGGTGCTAACCTTCATGCCAGTAGTTGATTCGAGAATATCATCGATCTCTGTAATCGTATTCTCCACCGACCCATAGTAGATTATTCCGACCTGCTTATTGGTTTCCTGGCGAAGAATTGGAGCAGGAAGTTTGTCTCTTGCCCCTTCGATCTTGCGCTTCAAGCGTGCAACCGTTGCAGCATATACTGCTGGATCTTCCGAGTAAATTCCGTCTTCATCGTGACCAGTTCCTCTGTAAAGAATCGGTTCTAATCCGCTACCAGGGAGAGTGCGGTATGGGATTCCATCTCCGTCTACATCTCGATAGCGACCAAAGTTCTCGATAGCATCGAGTTGTTCTTGGGTTCGGATTACTTTACCTCTGTCTAATTTCTGATCGGGGTATTCGAATCCCGCTGTAACCCATCGATTCATTCCCAGATCTAGGTCAGAGAATCCAAAGACAAGGGTTTGGAATTGTTCTGCTACATCGAAAGCCTTCCAACCAAATTCGAAGCACTCATCCACAGTTCCCGGAATCAACACAATGTGTTGAGTATCTCCATGGCTGGCTTCGTATAGCAAAGTTAGGTCACCTTGCTGGGTTCTAGTTGGTAGTCCAGTTGAAGGTCCTACGCGATTGATATCCCAAATCACTCCAGGAACCTCTGCGAAGTAAGCCAATCCAATAAACTCGGACATCAAGGAAATACCAGGGCCGCTGGTACAGGTCATCCCTCTTCCACCAGCCCAACCGGCTCCGACGACCATTCCGGCAGCTGCCAATTCATCCTCAGCTTGGATTACCGCACAGGTAGCGCCACCGTCTTCTGCTTGGCGAAGTTTTGGTAGCCAAGCGATAATCGCTTCAGCAAGTGAAGAAGAAGGTGTAATCGGATACCAAGATAGCATGTTAATTCCACCAAATATGCACCCCAAAGCCGCTGCTTCGTTACCTTCGATTAGGAATGTGTTTGGATCTTTATCTCGTGCCTCAACTGCATAGCTGATATCGCAATCCCAGTTTTCCCGGGCAAATTCTCTACCCTCAGAAATTGCTTGAAGATTCAACTCAATTGCCCTTTCTTTACCCTTGAATTGCTGAGCGACTGCAGAAGTGATTGCTGATTCCTCGATACCGAGTATTTCAGCCAAGGCTCCAACATAATACATGTTTGCAATCATTCTCGCAAGTTTTGGATTAATCGAACGAGCCATCTTGGTCATTGGCATTCCAAGTACAATGCAATCATCTCTTTCAACTGGTAGTTTGACATCCAAGTTGTGAATGATAATTGTTCCCGCCTCAGCCTTTTCCACATCTGCTAGCCAAGTGTCCTTGTTCATTACAACCTGAATGTGCGTGGTGTCACCTGGGGCCTGATACCCCTCGTCACTAGCCCTGATGATAAACCAAGTTGGTAGTCCAGAAATGTTGCTTGGGAAGAGATTCTTACCACTAACTGGAACTCCCATTTCAAACATTGAATGAAGCAGAATCAGGTTCGCAGACTGCGACCCTGTTCCATTTGCCGTTGCGATATTGATTGTGAAATCGTTGACGGTTTTTGCCATCCTTATCGGGGTCTCCGGGGGGGTCTAGACGCACCTGCGGTATGCTTGCGCAACGTGCGCCGTGTTAAGTCCGGTATTAGCCGTTCCCGTTCCGTAATTCCCCAATATGATAGCCACCAAGAGGTCATAATCACGATTAACAGGTTTGAATTTCCATCCGTTGCGGTTTTCAAGGGGTGTGTGGTCGGCGGGCTCATGCCTCCATTGCCGAGCGCTCTGAAAGAAGCCCTCTCGCGAGCTCAATCAATGGTTGACTCTGGTGATATAGACGATGCTCTGGAACTCCTTCGAACCGAAGCATGGGCTGCGGCTGAAAGCAACTCTCACAAGGTACAGGTGATTTCCTTGGCGGCCGAGGCAAAGGTTGCCAAAGGTGATATTGACATGACAAATCGAAAGATGCATTGGCAAGATGCGCACAATAGTTACCAACGTGCCCTAAAACTTGAACCATCAAACAAAGAAATCCGCCGCTCTCAAAACAAATTGGCATCAATGATGGATGAGCAATCGATTTCACTCGGCAAGGGTTGGCAATTATTTGATGATGGTAATCCTACTCCAGCAGGACTCGCTGCTGTATTTGTAGGGGTAATGGTGTTCTTAGTGGCCTTCAAATTTGCAGGAGAGGCACTTGAAGTAGAAAATATCGAGGGCACCTCAGGAAGTGTACTGATGGAACTCAGTTGGACCGACACCAATGGTAATTCCCACAATGGCAAGATTTGGATTCAATTGTACAATGAAACTCCAATGCATTCGGCATCATTCCGGGCGAATGCAGACGCCGCGCGTTATGATGGAACCATATTCCATAGAATTGTGGACGGCTTCATGATTCAAGGTGGCGATTTTGAAAATGGCGATGGTACGGGCGGACATGCTGGCCAATACTTTGGCTACTGTGCGAATGCAGGATTTGAAGCATCGACTATCTGTGAGAATGACATGACCAATTGGGTCATTCCTGCTGAATTTGGCCAAACTCATGATCCTGGCGTCATTGCTGCGGCGCGTTCCAGCCATCAAAATTCAGCAGGATCCCAATTCTATCTTGTCGATTCTAACGGTGCCCCAAATCTTGATGGCCAATACACGGCTTTCGGAAAGGCCTACATGGGTGAAATCGATGGCCAAGAAGTCGATGGCATTACTGTGATTGATGCAATTTCACAGGTCGGCTGCGGTCAAAATCAAGACACCTGTACTGATAGTAACAAATTGTCAACTTACCCCGTTACAATCGAAAGCGTCAGTCTCATCGACTAATTCAGGCTACAGAAGTTAAGCCTAGAACTGCCACCTATCAGTTGCTAGAATACTTCCAATAGTCACATTGATGGAGGGGTCCCTAGCCCAAGAAATTGAGAGGCGTTGAGATGGACGATTCAGAAGGCTTTGATTCGCTTAGGTCATTTAGCAAATCTGATGGTACTGACGCCGACTTTCACTCACTTTCACATCTGCAAGAATTAGGTCTCTGTGACCTTGATTCTCTTCCCTTCACTATTCGATTATTGCTGGAAGCTGCATTGCGAAAGTGTGATGGATTTCTCATTACCTGTGAAGATGTTGAACGCATTGCATCTTGGTCTCCGAAAATGACTCCTGAAGAAATCCCCTTCTCACCTAGCAGAGTAATTTTACAGGACTTCACTGGAGTTCCTGCTGTTGTTGATATTGCCGCACTCAGGGATGCTATGGTAGAGTTGGGCGGAGATCCTGAGAAAGTTAATCCACAGGTTCCCGTGGATTTGGTAATCGATCATTCCGTTCAGGTAGATGTATCCGGCTTATTCCCAGATGCAAGAGAGAGAAATTTGGAGATTGAATATCAACGAAATATGGAGCGCTATGAATTCCTTAAATGGGGTCAGCAAAGTTTGGATAATTTCCGTGCCGTTCCCCCCGGACGTGGTATTGTTCACCAGGTGAATCTAGAGTGGATCGCTAGCGTAGCCAGAGAAGAAAATGGTACTTGGTTGCCCGACACCCTAGTTGGCACAGATAGCCACACAACCATGATCAACGGACTTGGAGTATTAGGTTGGGGCGTCGGTGGAATTGAGGCTGAGGCAGTAATGCTGGGCCAGCCAATTTACATGCTACTGCCAGAAGTCTGTGGTTTTGAGTTAACAGGCTCGCTTAGGCCCGGAGTAACAGCCACCGATATGACTCTCAGAATAGTACAGATGTTGAGGGAGCATGGTGTGGTTGGTAAGTTTGTGGAGTTCCATGGTTCAGGGCTTGCAAATCTAAGTCTTCCCGACAGGGCAACCATTGCTAACATGGCCCCAGAATACGGTGCGACTTGTGGATTCTTCCCAGTCGACGAAACCACTCTAGATTACATGCGTCTTTCTGGCAGAGAAGAAGCTCACATTGAGGATGTTAAACGCTATCTTACAGCACAGGGGATGTTCCATACATCGCAAACTCCTAAGCCTTCATTTACAAGTTCTCTATCTCTTGATTTATCTACTGTTGAACCTGCACTTGCCGGCCCAAAGCGCCCTCAGGACAGGGTCGACCTTTCAGCCATGAAAGATCATTGGAGAGAAAGCCTCAATGCACCTCTTGGACACAGTGGACATGGCATTGATGAGAGCAGGAATGATGACTCTGCTGAAGTGGGTTCTCGGGGCGTCAAACTGAAGCACGGCGATATTGTTATTGCCGCAATCACAAGTTGTACCAACACCAGTAATCCAAGTGTGATGATTGCCGCCGGTCTACTAGCTCGAAAGGCTAGACAAGCCGGCCTGTCAATCGCACCAAGTGTCAAACCAAGCTTGGCTCCGGGTTCTAGAGTTGTTACCGAGTATTTTGATGCTGCTGGACTTACCGAAGATCTTGACTCACTCGGATTCAGCGTAGTAGGATACGGATGCACAACCTGTATTGGAAATTCGGGTCCTTTAGACGCTGATATAGAAGCAGCAATCGATGAGGCGGATTTGATTGTTGGAAGTGTACTATCTGGAAATCGAAACTTCGAAGGAAGAATACACCAGAAGGTCAAAGCAAACTATCTAGCAAGCCCTCCTTTGGTAGTCGCTTATGCAATTGCTGGAACTCTAGATATCGATTTTCAGACCGACCCGATTGGTCATGGCAAATATGGTCCAATAATGCTGACCGATATATGGCCGAGTGATGAAGAGATCAAACAAACCATTGCTACTTCAATCGACCCAGAAATGTTCCGAAAGCGCTACTCGGATGTCCTGCAAGAGCCACGTTGGGATGCGATTAGTAGTTCCAAATCTGCCCTATATCCATGGGCCGACGAATCGACTTATGTCCGCCTACCTTCTTTCTTTGAAGGAATCCTTCCTTTACCTTCCCCAATCGAGCCCATTCATGGAGCAAAAGTTCTGCTGAAACTCGGAGACTCTGTAACTACCGATCACATTAGTCCGGCTGGGGCATTTCCTCATCACGGGCCAGCCGGTCAGTACCTTATTTCAAAGGGTGTCGAGCCTCGAGATTTCAACTCCTTTGGAAGCCGTCGTGGTAATCACGAAGTGATGATGCGAGGTACTTTTGCTAATGTCCGCATTCGTAATCAGATCGCTCCCGGAACCGAAGGTGGCTTCACCACTCATTTCCCAACCAATGAAGTAGTCTCAATATTCGATGCCAGTATGAGATATCAAGCCGAAGGAACCCCTCTGGTAGTCTTAGCTGGCACTCAATATGGCACGGGCAGTAGTAGAGACTGGGCGGCTAAAGGTACTCTTTTACTAGGAGTTAAGGCCGTTATTGCAACCTCTTTTGAGCGAATCCATCGCTCAAACCTGGTCGGAATGGGTGTGCTACCCTTGACATTCCCTGAAGGTGAAAATGCTGATTCATTGGGTCTTGATGGAACTGAAACCTTCGACATTCCTGCCAGTGCTGATTTAGTGCCACTTTCCTCAATCAAGGTCACTGCGACAAAGGAAAGTCAAGAGGTAATTGAATTCGATGCAATCGTCAGATTAGACACACCTGTGGAGGTCGATTACTACAGAAATGGGGGAATCCTTCAGGCCGTTTTACGTAATTTGGCTGAGGCTTGAATTGAAATCTGACAACCCAACCGGTGATTACATGACTGACGAGGACAACATCCGTTTCTCCTTCCGCTCCAACGAGCATGATGTAGAAGTTGTAATCCAAGGCCCACCATCTTGGGTCAACCTATATCGTGAACGTATAGGTCTAGAAGGCGATATTGGATACACTCAATCGGTTAGTGGTTCAAGCTCGGAATCATCCGACGAATCTACAGATTCCAAAGTTGTTAGAGAATTACCCGGACCCCCTCCAGACCCAAGCCGTTTACCTTCCATAGTAAGGGTCATCGGTGACCTCGATATCGACGCTGGGGTAGAGGAGTTAGGCGTTCCAGAAAGAAGTGAACCAAACCTAGCAGAAATCAGTTTATTTCTTGAAGAATTAGAAGAACATCCTGAGCCCTTGTCCGATAATATATCCGGAGATCCAATGGCCGAATCTTGGATACAGCTGGTAATGACCTTGGTTGTCCGAGAACACGGTCACACCTCGCTTTCAGTAGGCTCAATTGAGAGTCTATTGGGTGATCGAATTAACCGCTCGGGAGTAGAGCTACAGATGTTCCTCGACAGACTTTGGCTACTCGGTAAGTTGGAGCGAATCCACGGCGGCGCCGAGACTCAATATGCGCCCAATCCCAGTTGGCTGGAAGCCAGTTAATTTCGCTAGTTTTGGCCATCAACCCCAAAGGGGTTGGAAAAACATCATCCCATTAGGCATAATAATGAAATGAAATTCGGCGAAGCCATGATGACCCTGTCTAAGAACACCCGAAACGAATCCAAAGGAGGCCGAATCGCGATTTTCTTGGTTATGCTGATGTTAAGTTCACCAATGTTATCCTTGGTTCCATCTGTCTCAGCATCCCACATTACTCAATATGCGGTCCAGCGAGACCCCTCTTTCATTTCGATTGGTGATATCGACTGTGATAACGACAACGACATTTTGTCGGCCAGTTCCATGGGTCACTTCATTACAGCACTGTACAATGATGGTTTGGGCGGATTTGGAGATAGGCAGGACGTCTTCATTTCAAACAATGACTCACACCGTGCTGGTTTCAGGGATACAGCTGACGGAACTAGAGTCTATGTTGCAGATATAGACGGAGATGGTGTCAACGATGTTGTGTATTATCAACAAAACATTCGATTCGTAGGAGGTCCTATGGTTCCAGGAAACCTAACCGTCCTTTGGGGAGATTGTAACGAGAGAATCAACAACTGGAATCCATCGCCAGCAATCACAGTTAGTAATCCATATCTTCAGGACATGGATGTAAAGGATATCGACGGAGATGGAAACGCAGATATTGTGATGAACGTAGTTGACCCTACTTTCACAAATAATTACCTCAACATATACAAGGGCCCAGACCCAACTCAGTTAACGGCCCAACAAACCATACCAGTGCCGCTAACTAATGGTCTATACACGAATCTAATTCTAGGCCATTGGGGAGAAGATGTACTCGGCGGAGGAATAGGCGGCTCTCTAGGTGATTGTGAGGATCTGGACATTTGGTTGCTCCGCACGCCTCCGTACAACACCGGTGTTGGATTCTCGAATGGACACTATGACAATATGACCGTCCTTGAATACGACTGTACGCTTGGAACTTATCCAAATCCATTAGACGCAACAGCAAATGGGGTCCATAATTTCAAGCTTGATGCAGAACACAACTATCCTTTGTATGGAATCGATATTTCCGACACCAACGATGATGGAGAGATTGACCTAATCGCTGCCGTAGATGGAATTACAGGCAATCTATCCTATGCTACTAGATCTGGGTCATCATGGAACACTCAGAATTACGTCACTCTTGGTGACTATCTAGGTGCCTCGATTACCATTGCTGATGTAAATCAAGATGGACACATGGATTTCTTCGTTCCAACCGAAGTCACTCTAACTCGCTTACAGGACTCCACTGCACAGAACCAAACATACTTGCTCGTGGATAACCTAAGGGAAGTGAATACAGTAGAAATTATTCTTGGTAATCCAAACGGCAACGGATATCTTTCATCGCTTTCCTTCGATGTAGGTCGCCGACCAACCATGGCTGTCCCAGGTCAATTGGCTGGCGGAGAAAACAGTGCATTCGAGATTGCCATAGGCCAGCGAGACAGATCATACAGATTCGCAAATAGCGCTATGTGGCTAGATACTCAAGGATGGGCCGGAGCAGGCGATTTCCTATCTGTACTAAGTCTAGATAATGAGGATGTGGGGATTACCGAGGTTAGCATTGCACCGGCGGCATATGATCCAGCGACTGGAGCCGCCATGATTGGCGAGGGTAACAGATTTGTCAACTTGACAGTGAAAAACACTGGTCTAAACCCTATTTCTGGTTCAATTGATGTCGACTTGGAAGTCAAGGAAGTCCTTGATGGAATCGACACCCTAGTGTATTCCAACGACTTTGAGGGCAACATCGACAATACCAATTGCTCTGCTTGTGCCATCGTCCTAAAGTCCTACACAGGTGAGTATAACGAAGGTGCATCTTCATGGCACGAAGAATGGAATGCATCGACTGATTCTAATGGTTCAGCCACTGATGATTGGTGGGAAGCAGACACTAATCCAACTACCTACATGTGGGCTGGAATGGACCATGAAGATGAGGATAACCAATCCGGTTACTACAACAATATGGACGAGGCCTTCATCATCGAGAATGTCGATTTAACGGGCTCCGATGCAGCATATCTCGATTTGGATTTATTCTGTAGCGCTGCTTTCTTTGAGTTGTATCTTGCTGAACAGTACGCTGTGGTTGAAAGATGGTTGTATGAGGACTCTTGTGGTATTGAGGTATGGAGTGATGGAAATGGATGGGAACAAGTATTCTTCACAGGCGGTTGGGATGCGGAGAGATTATTCCGACTTTATGGTCTAGGATATGATCCAGAATACAACACTTACAATGGAAACTTCAACACAGAAACAATCTACCCTTGGGTTAGTCTTTCTGGTGACGATGCCATCGATCTTACTCGCTATGCTGGTGAGGTCGTCGATATCCGCTTCCGCTTCCGCAGCGGTCTGATGGGAAGCGTTGGTCCAGACGGTTCATCTCAGGGAACTGGACTTGATGGATTCGCCTTTGACAATATTTCGATTCGAAAAACCGATGTTATTTTCGGTTCCGAGGAAATGGTAAGCCAAACATTGACATTCTCTGATTTCGCAGCTGGTGCTACCGAGGAAGTATCCCTAACTGCTGATTTCATCGACAACCGAACCTACTACATCAAGACCGAACTAACCAATCCTAGTGGGTTCAACAATGCAGATGCTACTAATGATGAGGTAAAATTCCAAATTACTGTCAAGAACCTCTTCGACCCTGGTGTTGCAGAGGAACCATGGATTAGTCTTGAGAATGGATTGAGATATGCATCGGGTGACCGAGACATAGATATTAGAGTGCAGAACTTTGGAAACACTTTGACCGACTTCCAGTTAGAAACTGTGGTCAAGAACGCCCTACCTGATCTAATCGCCATCGAGGATTTCTCAGGATTAGAACCGATTTGGGAAGACGACGGAAATGAAAATGGTAGCCGCCTAGATGACACGAATGGCGACCATCCAATGCTCCCACAGAGTAGAGGTGTGTTCAATTCCTTTGCATATTGGTTAGGCGATCCAGACACAGGTTATGGCGACAATTGGGATGAGACTCTAACCTTGGATCCTTTCCAAGTTGCATCCGGTGGAACCGATTTCACTTACCTAACATTCGACTACTTCGCGGAGGGAGATTTCCTCTCAGATTCTCAAGGTAACATCTTAGCAATACGTGATGCTGCTGGCCTAGAAATTGAATGGTCAATGGGAGGGGAAATCTACCGAGGAACTGTTTGGGGAAGTTGGACCGATTTGAACGAAAATGGACTTAGGCCCTTCCGAGATGGTAGTGGCCTTGGAGAATGTGAGGATTTCGACAATAATGGCCGATATGATGAGGTAGAATACATGGGAGACCACTCCGACCGCTACGAGTCTGTAGTTTGGTTTGATTCAGAGAGTCTGGTTAAGTCCGTCATAATCGATATGACCCACATAACTCTACTGAACCAAACATCGAATGACACCTTCCAGTGGAGAACTGAGTGTACAGACCTTTCAGGCGCAGAAGTCACTTTGACATGGAGATTCCAATCAAACGACGATGGTGTTAACGGAAATGCAGGTCTTGCCGGATTTGCAGTCGATAACATTCGCATCGACGAATTCACTTTCGAGAATGATGGAACCTACATCAACGACATCAATGGATTAGATGCATCCGAACGCCAAGACGTGACGGTGGCAACGCATGACTTCCAATCTGGAATTTACCGAATCGATGCTACCACACTATTCAATAGTTCAATTGAAGGAACATCTTGGTACAATAAATCTGAGATTACTACTGCAAACAATCACACCCAGATTATCTTCAGCATCGCAAGCGCGGACATCACTTTGATGCAACCAAATGTGCTTGATTGTGTGTCCGATATCACATACAAGTGTGTGTACACATATGATTCGGTCTCTCAGCACTCATTCACCGTTCCTCTGCTGAATGGTGTAATCGCCGGAGAGTACGAGGTGAACATGAAGATTGTAGATATGACAACGGGTCAGACTGTCTACGAACAAGCCGCTGATAATGGTCCATTCGACCTTGACCCCCATGCTCGTGATTTCGCTAACTGGAGTGCACCCTACAACGGCTGGTACGATGGACATCAATACAACATCAGTTTCTATGCAATATTGACAGAGGATGGGGACCCCTCGGGTAACGATCGTTTCTTCGAAATAGAGTTCTTTGACACTGTTGATGTCGCGATTCTGTCTAATCCTACTGACCAGAATCGCTTGCAGAGAGTAAAGCAGGACCTAGAGGCAATGGGGAAGACTTACACTCAGTTGGCGGTAAGCGATTGGGATAGATATGCAACCGAGAACTGGATGTCTCACTATGAGAAAATCCTACTACCATGGCAGACCGATTACAATGTCGAGTATGGTGAATATTACGAGACACTAGCTGCTACTAGGGAATCTGATGGCCTTTCAGTCACAGAAGTCCTAGAGGCGTACATGGTCAATGGTGGAACGGTTCAGATTCACCTAGGCCCGTATCGTAACGATTACCAGCCAAACAGGCTACCTTTCGGAATGGATATCGCAATGCGAAACCAATGGAATAACACTGTCACAAATGAAGACCTAGTAATGGTCGATGCATACCACCCATTGCTTGCCAACGTCGATACTGCAGCGTTCGCTGGTGTACATGGCGGCGAATACGTCGCACTTGCTGGTCTCGATACTGCACAGGTGCAATTCGACCAAATCCCACAAGTTTGTGGAGGCCGAATAAGTGATCCAACCGGAACATTCCATACACTCATGCGCAGTGAGTCATTTGATTCCCAGTCATTACTTTCGACATGTAACCGCGGTGCCGGAGGAATGATTGTCACCACCCTCGATGTAGAGAATCCAAGCTTCTCCCAACCACTTGGCGGAACATCGATGCCACTACTATCCAACATGCTAGGATATCATCTCAGTCCATATCCTTCCAACTTTGGAATTGCAGGTGATGGATTTGACCTGACTGTAAATGGAGAGGCTCCTTCGATTGACACAGTAACAGGTGCTTACGCAACCATGTACATCAAGTCGAACTCAGAACTCGATTTCTCGTTCTTGACTTCTGATTCATCCTTGGCTGACAGTATCACTGCAGATTGGACATTACAATCTACAGACATGAACGAGTCGGTAACAGGATGGGAAGGAGAGATTATCGATTTCGGTGAGATTAGCCATATTCGTCAGAATAGTCCGAGCATCCCTGCTCTTGGTAACTTCTGCGTCGGGGATACAAGTTCTTCAACGGGATGTAGAATAGGTGCAGAATGGCTTCTCACTCTATATCTCCATGATGAGAATGGTCACACACGAATCACCTACATCAATCTAGTAACTGATGATACATTGGCGGACGAATTCCGACCGAACGCAGATCTACAATTGGTTGAGGACAGTGTTACAGACGAGTTCGTGGTTCTTGAAGGAAGCAAGACAGTCGGCGGCATAGAGTGGCCGATTTATCGCGTCCGATTGACCGACAGTGGTGACATCAGTTTGTCCTTCGACTCCTCGGCAAGCTCTGACGCTGACGCGCCCGAGGGAGAGAGAGGAATTGAGATGTTCGAGTATCGAGTATTCTTCGATTATCCAGTAGATTCGTCCAATCCAACTCTAGAAGGGCACACCTATCAAGTTCCAAATGCAGCTGGTGGAGACATGTGGAATTATGTATTCCGAAACATGACCAGCGATGGAACTCTAGAGAATCAGATTAGGCTTGAATTGATTGTTTACGATCGAGCAGGAAAGCAATCCGAAAAGGCACGAATTTACTTCATCGTAGTTGGTGAAGATTTCGGAGACGAACCTCCAGTTGTGGAGATAACATCGCCGCGTTCCACTGATTCACAGAGCCAAGATTTGGTCACAATCAATGGAATAGTAAACTCAGGTGCTGAAAATGGCGTGGAAATTGAGGTTGCTTTGGAAGCCGACGTTTTGGATTTGACGCCATCGCCTAAGGCTACTCAAAAGACACTCGGAAAGTACAACTCAACTGGCCCTGCCGTACTTGGAGATGGTGATTCCTTCACTCTAACTCTGAACATTGCAGATCTATATTCGGAGACAACTGGAGTTCAAGTCACAGTATACTGGAGAATTGTCGAAGGCGACGGAAGTCGATACACATTGGATAACCAATTCACAATCGATTTACTACCTCGACCTAGCGATCCTTGTACCCTGAATCCTTCTGCTGACGGTTGTGCGTCAGAAAGTGGAAGTACTGATATTATCATGTTCGCCGCTGTTGGAATTATCTTGATTCTAGCAATTGTAGGAGTTACCTTAGTCGTAGTTAAATCGAGAGGTAAGTCAGACCAGGCAGACGATACAGTGCAACAGTTCGGTGGTGTAGAGCAAATGGACCCAGTAGAGGCATACGTCCAACAGATGGTTGGCCAAGGCTATGACGAGGCTACTGCGAGGGAATATGCCGAGCAGTATTACGCAGCATACTATGCCCAGCAAGGCAAAGGCGGCGCCAATTGAGTAGACCCCTGAAAGGGGGTTGCTCAAAACGCACCTTGAAGACCCCGCGGTGACCGCCTTAGGTTATGGACGAAGGGGACACATACACTGTGGCAGATCTCTCTCTGGCAAAGGCTGGTGGCCTGAAGGTAGACTGGGCTCGAAGTAGAATGCCAGCTCTCGCTATGTTACGTGCCAAAGCCGAGAAAGTCCAACCCTTAGCAGGTCAGAGAATTGCTGGATGCTTGCATGTTACGAAGGAAACTGCAGTACTAATTGAGACGATTGAAGCCGCTGGCGGCAAGGTCTCTTGGTCCGGTTGTAACCCCCTATCTACACAGGATGATGTAGCGGCTTGGCTTGCCTCTGAGGGCTATGATGTTCATGCTTGGTATGGTCAAAATACCGAGGAGTTCTACCAATCTATTGACCGCACTCTTCAGATTAATCCAACACTGACTCTCGACGATGGTGCAGATCTAATTTATCGAGTTCACAGTAAATTTCCAGAACTAGCTGAAGCGGTAATCGGAGGAACCGAAGAAACCACTACCGGTGTTCACAGACTCAGAGCGATGGGCCAAGCAGGAGAACTTCTCTATCCAGTCATTGCAGTCAACGACGCATCCACCAAGTGGGACTTCGACAATGTGCACGGAACCGGTCAATCAACCCTTGATGGAATCATCCGCGCGACCAGCGTCTTGCTCGCGGGCAAGACCTTCGTGGTTGCAGGATACGGGCATTGTGGCAAGGGATTAGCCAACCGTGCACGTGGTATGGGAGCCAATGTAATCGTCACAGAAATCGACCCAATAGCTGCTCTGAAAGCGGTTATGGATGGATTCCGTGTGATGAAGATGGATGATGCAGCAAAGATTGGTGACGTATTCTGCACTGCGACTGGAATGAAGGATGTTATCATAGGTCGCCACTTTGACACTATGAAAGAAGGAGCAATCGTGTGCAATACTGGACATTACGATTGTGAAATCAAAATTTCAGATCTAGAGGAGAGGGCCAACAAGATTTACACAATTAGAGATGATAACGAAGCCTTCCAACTCAAAGATGGACGCACTATACATTTACTTGCCCGTGGAAGACTAGTGAATCTAGCTGCAGCAGAGGGCCATCCAAGCGAAGTGATGGATATGTCATTCGCCAATCAATTCCTAGCACTCTGCCGATTAGCGGCTGAAGGTGAGGGGTTCGACAACATCGTCTACGATATTAGTGCCGAACAAGATAGCGAATTGGCAAGCTTGAAACTGACGGCAGAAGGAATTAGCATCGATAGCTTGACAGATGAGCAACTAGCCTATCTCGAAGATTATTCAGTAGGGACATAAGTTACATTTCAGAGTTAATTTTCTGATTCTTCGTCCTCTCCCCACCAACTATCTGTGTTTGAAAAATCGGGTAGGTTAGGTTTCCACTTTTGTCCAATAATCTCGTCAGACTCAATTATTCTACCATGCCGGTCTTGGAAAGCTTCAGTTCGATTTCCAATCGTATGATTGTAGAGTTTACTTCCACGTATGTCTGATGGCACACAGACCTTTCCTGAAGTCGCCTCAATATCGATGGCCCTTTCTAGGTCGAGTGCGTGTCTGTTGAGTTTTTGTAATAATCCAGCACCGGCTTTACTTATTCCCGTAAAAAGACCTAGAATTATTATGAATACAAATATGAATCCGTAAGGGGGCTTCAATCCTCCAAGTAATTGCATGGCTACAGTTCCAATCAAGAACACGATTGGTGCGACAAAAGTGAACAGAAAGAAAGTATCAGAGAGTGGTTTACGAGTTTTCATTCGTCCGATTATCTCCCATCGAGGATGTTTGGGATTTTGCGGTCTGAATATTTCCTCTTTCTCCATTTTGGCCGCCTTGTCAACCATCTGCCTAACTCGATCCATATTCACGAGTTGCTTCCTGTCGGGTTGTTCCATTTCCGAATCGAACATTATTTCCAACAACTCGCCAGCTTCAGAATACATCCCTAGGCGTACAAGAATGGCAATTTGTTCGATTAGTGGTGTCACATCTTTGGGATTAACGCGTCTTCCTCGCTGCCACCACTCGAGGGCCTCTTCTAGCATTCCTAGGTGATCAACGAGTAGAATACCTCCTAGTGCCCATGATTCTGAATCCTCTGGTTCTAGCCTCACGACGTTTTGTAATGCAGCATAAGCGCTAGCCGCTTGTGGTAGAGTAGGCATGTCTTGCACGCCCCTCCTCGCGGCTGGTAGAATCATCCTTGCAGTCATTTTCCAAGCGGCGGCGTGATCAGGCTCCATTCGTGTAATTTGGCGGCATAAATTGAGGGCCTCTTCCCTCTCATCAGACTCTTCAAGCTCAAGAACATCCTCCCAGAGCATATCCGCCTTACTCGCCATGGGGCTTGCTCGGGTTTAGACAAGAAGAATGCTGGGGTGGCCGCGACTCATCGTCTACCGCTGCCTCTTCCTGGCCGATTGCCCTTGGGGCCACCTCTACCAGTGCCTCTGAATCCAGATCTACGTGGTCGGCTAGCACTCCCCGGTGATCGCCCTCTTCCGCGTTCTGAACGGCCAACAGAAGGTCTTGAATTTCGACGCTCAAATCCCCCTCTATTTCCGGACTTAGAATCAGAACTAGGTTTGTCTGCTTTACATTTGTTGCATTTATCACGGAAGGAGAAATTTGAGTTCTTACACTTTGGGCAAGTCCAATCACCGGGTTTCCGCCCTTTTTCGTCTCTTCCTCCCGATCGACGTTCATTTCGTCGTCCGCCATGTCTCGCTCCTTGCGGCCTCTCAGTTTCGCAACGATTGCACTTTTTGCGGAAAGCGAAATTAGAATTCTTACACTTTGGACACGTCCAATCTCCTGCCTTTTGCCCATTATTTCCCCTTGCATCAGATTTTCTTTCATATCGCCCTCCCCCATCTCGAGGTCGGTCGGCTTCACAGCGGTTACACTTCTTTCGGAAGGCAAAATTGGAATTATTGCACTTGGGGCAGGTCCAGTCTCCTCCTTTTCCGCCATCATTTCTTCCACGTCGATCGTCACGTCGATTATCTCCTTTGGAGTATCTATCCCTTCCACGATTCTCTCGCCTCTCTCTTGGAGCAATTTCAACTGGTGAACCGATTGCGCTGGTGCCTTCTATTTCCTCAGCTATTGGATGAATGTGAATAAAGGCCCCATCGACCGCTCCAATTACAGAATTAACCTTACCAATCGGCTTTCCACCGGTTATTCGTAGAGTGGCACCAAGTCTTGGCGCACGTCCTTCGAAGGCAACGAGGAGACCCCCTTCATGCGACTCTCTGTCGACTGTGCCTGAGAAGCTCATGAACTCAGTCGCGTCGGCCCGAGTATATGAGTGCGGCAGATGCCGCAAGAATCAGGCCGACTAATCCCATTGAGGGAAGAACCGAGGAGTTGTCCTTGGATGGTTCTGGTTCTGGTTCAGGGTCAACAAACAAGTGAGAGTTGTCAACACTGCGTATTTGATTTGAACATAGTTCAGACTCATCACAGGCTTGAACTTCAACAATGTGAACGCCTTCCGCCCAGACTGAGAAATCAATTGGAGGGGTGGACCACATATTTCCGCTGACTGTAATACTTCCAACCGAGGAGCCGTCTATCATCAGGCTGAAACTAACCGCTTCACCATCAGGGTCGGAGAATTGACCACTCATCGACCATGAATTTCCATCCCAACCCTCAGAGTTAACTGTCATTATTGGAGCGCTACTAGCCTTTTCAATTCCCAAATCATAAGTCGCTTTCAAGCTATAAACATCATCTCCGGTTACTATAACTGCGACGTATGCAGGACCAGGAACAAGCCCCACTGCAGCAACATCTTGAGTTATTTCTGAGCCTTGAAGTGAATATGGGCCAGAATAAGTTCCAGCCTCTCCGAAGCTTGAGGTAAATCCTATCTCCACAGATAAATCAGGCCAGCCCGCGGTTGGAGAGAGGGTAATTGGATGTGGGTCAGAAAGGTCAGTGGTAGTTGTTGAAATTTGGAAGGGTACTCCAACATTCCAAGTTCTATTTCCTGAAGATTGACCAGCACTGTCTATTGCTTCGCAAGTAACCTCTCCTGCCTGACCTCTTGGAACATCCATCGATAACTCTCGTTGTGAGTAAGTGATTGCTAATCCTGCATCCCCTCTGCAATTTACATCGAGACTCGAGACTCCAGCCTCATCATCAAACCAATTCTGCACTTCATTCCAGTCTGCGACAATCTGTGTACCCCCGCTCGCGCGAGGGAACCATGCTCCATCTGTGGGTGCGTTGTCAGTCCAGACAGGAGGGTCATCCACTGGTATTGGTGCAGTTGTAAAGTCGGCAAACAGGTCTTCTCCTACAGGCCATTGAGGCATGTTGGGATAGAAGGAGTAAGTCAGACTTCCATCTTCGTTTTCATTGAGTTCATAACTACTAGAACCGTCACCAACACAACTACCTCTCAGAGGAGCCACACCAGCAAAATCACCCATGTCCACTTGCACGTCCCGTCCTTCACATTCCTCCCACATATCTAGACGGAGCCCTTCGGTAACGGGGAATGTGATATGGTATTCAGCCCCACTCATGTTTGAGGCGTTATAGGCTAGAGTGAAGTCACTTGGATCATTGATGTTGGAGATTGTCATGGTTGCATTTAGCCACAGCATCATTCTGCATTCATCTCGACCACTTGATGGATCTATGTCAGTATCACAATCTCGGTCACTATCTGGGTATACTGGAATCTCATAGCAATCACTACTACTACCAATCCCTGAACATTCTCTTGATTCCGAATGTCGAGGAGGTACTAGGTTCCATTCTTCGACTAGAACTTCATCTTCAGTCCATGTGGTATTTTTCCAATCGGTACCTTCACCGCCCCTGTGAGGACTCCCATCACGCATACCCATTCTAGTAAGCGTGTATTGAACACACTCGGAAGCGATAGCTCTGACTCCTTCCCTTTCATCGGTAGAAATCCATTCATCATCACCGCTTGGATAGATAGCCGCAATATATTCATCTAGACTTTGTCTGACGTCATCTGCCAAAGTTCCATTTACCCAAGCTACCGCTTCAACTTCGGTAGAACTCCAATCACTGGCAATAGTGAAATTGAATATTGCTTTACTATACTCAAACATATCCTCGAATGTAATAGTGCTACATTGTTCCTCTAACGTAGGGCCATCAGGGCCAAGCTGTTCTCTCCTCTCCTGTGAGTCTCCAAGGTCGTCATTCATACTATACGTTGGTAGCCACGAAGTCATCATCGCAAACATAGTCAACAGAACTGCGATTCTAAGCCCGCGTTCCCGCCTCATTACAAATCCGAAAGAGCCTCAGAAGATATTGCTATCGGCGTAACAACAGCGAGTATTTTTTGAGTTTAGAGAGCCCTAAACTAAATAAAGTGGCTGCCAGCCGAGTGGTTTAGGGTGCCCTAATAATGACTCGAAGCACACTAATAGCAAGCACACTAATTGGAATAATTTTCTTTTCAACTTTGGCCGGTTGTTTAGATTCCGAAGAAGATGAAAATGTAATAATAATTGCATTCAAAACACAGGATGATTATGAAAACCCGGAAGCAAACCCACAATTATTGGCAGATTATTTGGCCGAGAAATCAGGATACACAGTTGAATTATATCCAATAGGTTCAGACATTGCGGCAATAGAAGCATTGCGTTTTGGTCATGCGGACATAGCATTCCTAGACGGCGGCTCGGCATGGATTGCTTGGAAGCAGCACGGACTAGATGCGATTCTTGCTGATCAGAAAGAAGATGGTAGCACTTACTATACTGCTCAAGCATGGGTTCTTGCAGATTCTGAAATTCAAACATTGCAGGATCTAGAAGGAAAGAATTCCTGTCACACTGGTTGGCTAAAATCTGCTGGCATGCTTATGCCAATGGGTTACATGATAAATAACGAAATCGTAGAAGTCACGGGTGATGAAAATGATATTGCTTCTTTGAGAACAACTATCGAAGCGCATTTTGGAAATGCATCAATTCCTGAAAAGGGAGATTTGTATTACAGTTATAGTGGGGCCTTCCGATGTATGACTGAAGGCGTGGGGGATGTTGCATTTGGTAAATCAACATCCTATGAGGATCATTGTGAAGGCAACGATTGGTGCCTAGATAGGGAAAGTTACAGGCCACTAGAGCCTGCCTTCGGACAGGTTCCAAGCCACCCAATTATGGTAAATAAGGAAGAAATTAATCAAGAATTAATTGATGTGATAATTTCCTCATTTTTAGAAATGAATAATGAAATGTGGGTAGAAAATTACTCCATGGGTGGCCAAACATTTACTGGCTGTTATAATACCCAAACACATGCTTTGAACGATACAGTTGCTAAGGAGTTCTGCGGTGGTGAAATCCTTCAAAATATTCTCAATACACCATCTATTTCTGAGGTGGACACAGAAGAACACCTTGGTTCATATAGTGACGCAATAGGGGCAATTCCTGGAATCGCTGAATACTTCGATGGCAAGTACAGTTCGTAAGTTGTAGATTCAAGGATAGGGGGATAAAATGAACACTCAACCCCCTATCCGCCTCAAAATGGAAAATGCCGTAATTGGTTTCGATCAAGATGCGCCACTTCTCGAATCAGTTGATTTAGAAATTAGAGCTGGAGAAATCGTTGGATTAACCGGCAGGTCTGGTATCGGAAAGACAACCCTACTACGAACTGCTGCAGGCTTGGTCAGTTCACTTTCTGGCTCTATTGAATGCTGTTGTACAGCAGACACTAGGGCTCAGAAGGGGGCAGTTGGCCTGATACCTCAGAGACTTGGTTTAGTCCAGCACCAAACTGTTGGTTACAACGTACTAATGGGGGCATTAGCAGGAGCAAACCTCCTACAAACTGCTCTCTCACTTCCAAGTAAGAAGATGAGAGAAGAAACTCGTTCCGTAATCGAAGAGGTTGGATTGGCCGACAAAACTCTAGAATCTGTAAATCGATTATCCGGTGGCCAGCAGAGGAGAGTTGCAATCGCTAGAGCAATGTTGCAAGAGCCAGACTTGCTTCTAGCCGATGAGTGTCTCGGTGAATTGGACGCAGAAACCGCAAGGGGAATTATCGACTTATTCCGACACATGGCTGATGACCACAATATGGCGATTCTAATCGTTGACCATAATCCGGTTCGAGCCAAAACTTTCTGCGATCGTGTGTACCAATTGAGAGGCCGACGATTGATACCATTTGAGGAAGAAGAACAACCTTCTGTGCTTCCGATAATTGGGGAGGCCTCTGCTTGAATGAGAGAATATCCAACACGATTAGACTAATCATTCGTCGTCCTTTACTCAGGGCTTCGATTATTTTGTGTATAATAACAATATTAGTTACAAACCACCTTCAGATTACCATTTGGAAACTGGTCAAGGGTTGGAGTAATTTACTCAAGTTAGGGTCAGAAGCTCTCCCACCAGATTTCACGGTATTAACAGAGCGTGCAGGATGGACTCATCCACCCTGCACATTTGAATCCGATATGTTGTGCAGTCCTGCGGTTGTGGGCATGACTCAGACTCTGGAGATTGCATTCCTATCTACAGTATTTGGAATGCTAATTTCTCTTCCATTAGCAGCCATGGCAGCGACCAATCTTTCGCCATATTGGTTATCTCAATCAATTAGACAAATCCTTGCAGCATTGAGAGTTTTACCATCTCTGATTTGGGCTCTTATTTTCGTAATAGTGGTAGGAGTAGGGCCTCTTGCTGGTGTTCTAGCAATGACGATGTATACGGTCGGTTATCTTGGAAAATTGCAATACGAGGCCCTTGAGGGTGTTAGTAAGGAACCTTTGGAAGTTGCTCGTGCAATGGGCTTACCACGTTGGCAGGTGGCTAGATTTTTTGCGATACCAGAGGCCAGTAATGCTCTGATTAGTCAAGCCCTATTTATGTTCGAATACAATGTAAGACACGGCTCCGTAATTGGATTGGTAGGAGCTGGTGGAATTGGTTGGTACATGAACCACTATCTTACTCCATTCCAACTATACGATAAGGTACTTGCTTTGGTTATTGTAATGTTCGTTGTGGTTGTGATTATTGATCAAATTTCATTGCAAATTCGCAAACGATTCATGGATCAGGAAATAAATCCTCCAAGGGCTCTTTGGCGTAATATTGTCCCATTTTTTCCTATTCAGGGGGAGAAAAATTGAGTCGTAGGAAACAAATTCTCATAGCTCAGTGTTTAGGCTTCGTATGCCTCAACCATTCTCCGAACCGCAGTTGAGACTTCTT
>CAZKVK010000001.1:0-83494 GCA_964556195.1 uncultured Candidatus Poseidoniales archaeon | reverse complement strand
CCATCTCCGTCAACATCAGGATCTTGTTCGTCACACATGCCATCACCATCGAGATCATCTGGAGTTGATAGGGCGTCCATTGAATCTGAACCACAGTTATCCTCTACAGAGTCTGGCCAACCATCTCCATCATCATCAGTGTCGGCGTTGTCCCCAACTCCGTCCTCGTCCGAATCTACCCATTCACTGGAATCGACTGGGAATATGTCCTCAGAGTCGTCAACACCATCATCATCACTATCTGAGTCTAATGGGTCGGTTCCAATTGCAACTTCATCAGTATCACTAATGCCGTCATTATCATCATCACCATCTAAGGTGTCACATTCACCGTCATTGTCCGAGTCAGCAGGGAGCGAATTTCCATCCAGAGGGTCCGAACCACACATTCCTTCAATGGTGTCGGAGTTACCATCCGCATCATCATCCCAATCGGTGCAGTCAATCTCACCATCTCCATCTGTATCAGGGGGTACCGAATTAGGGTCCAATGGGTCTGAAAGGCAACCTTCTTCCAATAAATCTGGAACACCATCGTTGTCATCATCGCTATCGGAATTGTCTCCATTTCCATCTCCATCAGAATCTGCCCATTCGCTTCCATCCAAAGGATCCCAATCCTCTGAATCAGGAACTCCATCGTCATCGTCATCGGTGTCTATTTCATCACATGTTCCGTCACTGTCGGTATCGGTAGGAATTGACATTCCATCCATCGGGTTACTTCCACATACATCCTCTAGGTTGTCATTGTATCCGTCCCCATCATCATCGACATCGGCGTTATCTCCAATCCCATCTCCATCGGTATCCATCCATTCATTTGGGTCCAACGGACTCCAATCAACAGAGTCGTCGTATCCGTCCCCATCATCATCGGTATCTGCATTATTTCCTATTCCGTCTCCATCGGTGTCTTCCCACTCGTATGGGTCTAGAGGGAATGCATCCTCGGAATTGATCACTCCGTCTCCATCATCATCAACATCCATAGCATCACAGGTGCCATCTCCATCAGAATCGAGCGGAATACTTGATGAGTCCAATGAATCAGAGCCACAATCCTGTTCTGTCTGATCTAGGTAACCATCACCATCGTCATCATCATCTGCGTTGTTTCCAATACCGTCGTTATCTGTGTCTGTGTCCTCATTAGGATCTAGAGGGAAATCATCGTATGCATCATCGACACCATCCCCATCGTCATCCATATCTGCATTATCACCAGTTCCATCTCCATCAGTGTCTGTATCTTCATTAGGATCTAGGGGGAAGTCATCGTTGGTGTCGTCAACACCATCTCCATCATCATCGGAATCCAATACATCACAGGTCCCATCGCTATCAGTATCTGTTGGTATACTGCTAGAGGAAAGCGGGTCAGAACCACAATCATTCTCAACCGAGTCACTGTAAGAGTCTCCGTCGTCATCATCATCGGCATTGTTGCCAATTCCATCTCCATCAGTATCGGTATCTTCATTCGGATCTAATGGGAAATCATCTGCAGAATCATCCACTCCGTCATTATCGTCATCAGCATCAGCATTGTCTCCTATTCCATCCCCATCATTGTCTGCCCACTCACTAGCATCGAGAGGGAATGCATCATTGATATCGAGGTAACCATCGTTATCATCGTCATCGTCTTCAACCAATGTGGTAGTGGTTCCGTTTCCGGAGCCTGCATTGGTGAATGTAACATTATCGATATAGATTGATTCACGACCTGAATTAGAAGTGAACTCAAACTCTAAATTACCTTGGCCAAGCGAGCTAATGTTTTCGCTAAAAGTGGTCCAAAATCCCATGTAAGGGGCAAATCCACCGTTGTTACTAGATCCACTAGCGCCGATTACATTTACCAGTTCAAGTGTTGATGAACTCCCAACAAATCTAATGATTAGGTTGTCTGTATCTTCGTAACTATTGGATGGGGTTGCACCTTGTACATAAACATCGAAAGTCATTGAGTCCGCCGTAACATCGTCAAGGCTCAGGGTTGCAGTTCCATCAACATCACTCATCTGATATCCTTGAGTTCCCTCTGTGTAATTTCCAACCGTACCAGTGTAGTTTGCGGTACCAAAATAGTCGCCATCTGTTAGCCCAACGCCTCCATTGGAAGTGTAATACAGGGTAAAGCCCATCTCAGCCCCTGTGGTTTGATTATGAGCTATGTCGGGCTCATTTGCATTGTTCCAAAGGTACCTACTGACAGATTGGCTCCCAGTGTCAGTGTACTGTAGTCCATTAGTAAAGGGATCTTCAAAGGATGTGTGTGCAACTACACCACCAGAAGTCGGACAACTGATTGTATCTGGCATTCCATCACCATCGGTATCGGTATCTGCACATGGGTCGTTGGGGAAGTCATCAGCAGAATCGTTCACTCCATCTCCATCTGAATCTGTCGCCATTACATTTGGAACCCATGTCACCATGAGTAGGGCAATCAATAGAACAAGTGGCTTAGGTGCACTGGACATGTGTTGCGGAGTGTGGCTGGGATTGAAATAACTGACTACGTCGAGTTGTTAGAAGATAGAGCGGTCTACACCGTCATACTCTTTGACCGAGCGTTCAAGCATAGGGTATGAATCCTCGCGACCAGGTAGATGCGGTAATGCAGGCGAGTGCGGCTTCTGGTCGCCATTATCGCGACTCCATTCCGATGATTGCCAGCGAAAACATACTCTCACCCTTGGTTGCCGAGGCGGTTCAAGGTGATCTTCATGGACGCTACGCAGAGGGTCTTCCCGGCAAAAGATACTATCAGGGGTGCGACGATTTTGATACTATAGAAAGTATTGGAATCGAATCGGCAAAACGCATTTTCAATTGCCGATTCGCGAACATCCAGTCTACTGCTGGAACCGTGTCAAATATGGGTGCCCTCAAGGCTTTGACAAAACCGAGTGACACGATTACTGCAGTTTCAACTGCAGATGGTGGCCACATTTCACACCACCCTATGGGTGCAGTAGGTATGAGAGGACTCAACCTTGTAACCTATCCTTGGAACGAAGAGAGGATGGAACCGGATGTAGACGCGGCCTCGGCTTTAATCCGTCAAGAACAACCAGAACTCTGTCTGTTTGGCCAATCGGTGATATTGTTTCCAATACCATTGCAAGAATTAGCCGACGTTGCTCACGAAGTAGGTGCCCGCGTAATGTATGACGGAGCTCATGTATTGGGTCTAATCGCGGGCGGAGAATTTCAGGATCCACTGAAAGAGGGAGCCGACGTAATGACTGGCTCCAGTCACAAAACCTTCCCAGGCCCTCAGGGAGGATTTGTACTCAGTGATTCAGATGACGAATCCCTACAAAAGAAGCTCAACAACGCCATATTCCCAGGGGTTTGTTCATCTTACCATCTTCATCATGTAGCAGGCAAGGTTGTTGCAATGGCGGAATTCGAAGCTCATGGTAAACAGTACGCTCGAGATATCGTATCAAATGCAAGAGCATTGGGTTCTGCCTTGGCAGCAGAGGGCTTTGATGTAATTGCGGAGGAACGCAACTTTACCGCAAGCCACCAAATTTTGACTCGTCACGGTGGGCCAGATTCGGGTGCCGGAAAGACAGCCGCCCAGAGGTTAGAAGATTGCGGGATCATTACCAACATGAATATGCTTCCAGGCGACACAAAGGCGATGTCTGGCCCCAGTGGTCTGAGGCTTGGTACACCTGAACTAACTCGTATCGGAATGGGTGTTGATGAAATGCAAGATGTTGCAAAATTCTTTGCAAGATCCCTGTTGTCGGAAGAGAATCCAGAAGGTGTCAAATCCGATATCGCTCAATTCAAATCCGAATTTCAAACGGTCAAATATGCGATTCAAGAAGGTCCTGCTTATCCTGATTTGTAATCGTGACATCAATTGGTTAGTCTTTATCACGACCACCATAGGTGGTCGAACATATGACGACGAAGGCTCAGACTGCCGTCCTCCTCACCCTGCTGATGCTATCGTCGGGATGTATGGGTCTGTTCGGAGAGTCGTCTGATAAGCCAGAGTCGATTGATTGTGAAGCACAACCCAATCATCCTGATTGCATTGGGGAACAGATAACTGAAGAGGATTGTAGGTTAGATCAAGTCTTCACAGGAACCGAATGTCGTCAAATGCAGAAGCCGGAAGACCTGTCTTATGGTTTGAGCACAGTGTCTCTAGTAATCGGCGAAGAAATGCAGGCATTAACTCCCTCATTTACGGGAGATGGACCTCAATTTTGGGTAATCAATCCAAGCCTACCTTCTGGAATTATCTTTGACAGAGATAGCGGACTGATTTCAGGCACTCCTGATGAAATAAGTAATTCAATTCGTTATACAATTGTCGGCTCAAATTCAGTCGGTTCTACGAATGTTTGGATTGACCTTGAGGTTATTGTGAGACCTCCTACTTCGGTCAGTTACCTAGAACAGACCCTTGCTTGTGAGTTAGGCAACCCCTGCGGAATTACCGCCCCAACCTTGGAAGGAGGCACACCGGAAGATTGGTCGGTTAACCCGCCTTTACCTAATGGGATTTCACTATTTGCTGATGGCTCAATTTCGGGAACTCCTAGTCAATTGGGAGATTCGAACCATACAATAAGTGCCTCAAATAGAGCAGGCTCAATTGAAACTTCAATTCGAATCATCGTCCTCCACGAAGCTCCTATGGGGTTAGGATATGGAAGCAACAGTATGCAACTTAGTATTGGTGATGAGGTTCAGATAATTCCTTCTACTACAGGTGGCCAAATCGTCTCATGGTCTGTTGAGCCGCCTTTACCAGAAGGACTCAATTTAATGCAAATTGATGGTTCAATTCGCGGTTCACCAACAGAGGTTCAGAGCCTTACTATGCATCGAATTACAGCCAGTAACTCTGGCGGCTCGATTTCGGTTGATGTTCTAATCAGTGTAGCGGATATTCCAGTGACAAACCTGCTATACGATCCTTGGGAGCAGGATCTGAGAATTGGAGAGGAGATATCCATTACACCTACGTATTCTGGGGGGATGCCAGACTCTTGGCAAATATCTCCTAGTCTGCCTTTAGGCTTCCAATTCAATTCTGCTAACGGTACAATTTACGGAATCGCCAGTGAGGTACAATCATCGTGGGAAACTTGGACTATTTGGGCAAACAATACCGGGGGTTCAACATCCACGATTTTCAAAATCAAAGTTACCAGCATGGCTCCTGACCTAATATCATGGGAGTTTAATGAGTTTATTCTAGAATCGAATCAAAGTGTTTTCATTCAAGCAACTAATGATGGCCCAGCAATTGATTCATGGGAAATCGAACCAGAACTGCCAGATGGATTGACTATTATCTATAATGGTAGTATTGTAGGAACGCCAACTCACAATACAGATTGGATTGAATACACTATTTGGGCAAATAACTCTGGAGGATCAGTCGGCCTGCTTCTTTGGATTGTAGTCCATGATTTGAGGGCCGATCAAGAGGAATTGTTACGCGGAATGGGAGAAACCAATTGGGGTGGCTGGCCATCTCCAATTCTACCAATTGGGGAGTGGTCGTTTCCTATTGGTTTTGCAGAAGGCGGCTACGGTGATAGTATCCCAGTTATTTCTGCGAGTCATGTTGGCAGAGGCAAGATGCTTGGATACGGGCACGAAAGTTGGGTAGAGGGAGCGGGAGCGGAAGAGATAGAGTTCTCACTACGTGCGGTTGAGTGGGTCTGCGGCGAGAATGCAGACGTCGGCCTCGCCTATGGCGCAGGATTCGATGACTTCGAGGACGAGCTACAAGCCGAAGGGCACACAGTACATCTCTCAGTAACTCCTGCAGACCTTTCTGGAATTGATTGCCTATTAGACGAATTCTGGAACGGGCATGACGACCAAGATAATCTGAATCTAATCAACTTCATGCTTGCAGGCGGTGGACTCATTATGGGCGGACACGCTTGGTATTGGTCATACTCAAATTCAGATGTGGCTCACAATTACCCTGGAAATAAGATTGCAAAAACTACTGGCCTTTTCGTCTCTCATGCTTGGGGCTACAATAGTATCAATCTCACCAACATCCCACATCCCTTGGCGAGGCCACAATCCGCTATCCAAGCGATATATGATGACCGCATAAATGACCAACAACTCTCTATCGATGATGCTTCAATTGCAGATTCTACACTCTCGGTTTGCACTGGAGTTGTGACCTTGGATTTCCATGGTTTCTGGTCACCCCTGAGAGATACTGTCAACGCTACAGGATGGACTGTAATTGAGTACGGTACGCTATGGCAGAATGTTGGTCATAACATTGGAGAAGATCCAGTTGCCGACACCTTGCTCAGAGTTGAGGCAGCACTAACGCAAGGCCTTCCTGCCAATGAACTACCAACTCACCCTAGCCATGTTGAGTTTCCAGGAGAGGTTCCCGCAAACGCGACGAGAGTCACAAGTACGGTGTCCATCGACGGCAACCAAAGTGGCCTGCCAAGTAATTTTGGATATGCACAGGCTGGGTCTCATGTCCGAATGACCACCGGTCTTTACGCAGCCGCGGGTGAGTTAGTATCCGTTTCTTTCCCTCCCGAAATAGTAGACTCTGGAACCTACGTCCTTGTAGGTGCTCATAGTGACAGTTTGTGGTCGAAGACCCAGTTACACCGTCATCCACAGATTGTCAGATGGTGGTATGTCGACCAAGACACCATGGAGGTTGGAAATGCCTTCGGAGGGCCGATTTATATTGCCATAGAGCCCGGCTCTACATTGGGTGAATTCCAAGTGAATTTCACAAATGTGGTGAAAGCTCCAATGTTTGTTCTTGGGGAAACGGGTGACTTCGAGTGGCTTTACTCTGAGAGCGAAAACCCAGCGCCTTGGGCAGAACTTGTTTCTCATAATTTCATCATGACAGTTCCAAGTCATGAAATCCGTGATTTATCAAACCCTACGGAGTTGATGGAGTGGTGGGATGTGGCTCTAGAAATGGAGCATGAACTGTATGGATATTTGCCTTGGCCACGAGTTGAGCGAGCAGTCTTTGATGCTCAGATATCGGCAGGTTGGATGCATTCTGGATATCCATTCATGGCTCATGATTTGAGCGTGGAAGGAGTAGTCAATGTATCCTACATGTCTGAGAATGGCGATTGGGGCATGTTCCATGAACTGGGTCACAATCACCAATGGATGCCTTCCACTCTTCCAGGAACAACTGAAACTGGATGCAACTTCGCTAGTGTTTACCTGATGGAAGATTTGGTTGGTGTAGAGGGTCACAGCGCAGTTGACCCAGCCCAACGAGCGAATCGTATGCGAAATTATTTTGATGATGGCTCAAATATAGCCAATTGGTCAGTTTGGACTGCCCTAGATACATATCTGATAATCAAAGAAGAATGGAGTTGGGACCCGATTACTGAAGCCTTGACCGTATACTACACCTTACCTGCGGCAGAGGTGCCAACAACTGGGGACGAGGAATTCAATGCATGGGTATTACATCTTTCAAACGCTACAGGATACAATCTAGCACCCTATCATTCAGCATGGGGCTTCCCACTTACGCAGAATACTCAAGATTCACTTAACCATTTACCAATTTGGGTGGATGATCCATTGCGCGGCGAATATTTCACTTACCAAGCGATACTTCGCAACTTGGGTGTGAATAACACCACATCCAGCTCCTCAACATTCACTTGGGAAACCTACGACAATGGAACGAATACTTCACTAACAATTTACTACGGAATAATGGATATGGGCAACCAATCTTGGGTTTGGGGCAATAGCGCAGCATTAGGTGATTCAGAAGTTGGTTGGTCAAACTACGAAATTACAGGCTTATCCAGCAATACAACATACTACGCGAGGGTCAAGGCTTCGAATGAAATTGGAGACACATGGTTCGGTCCGGTAAATTGGACAACATCCGGTAACTGAAGGTCAATTACTTACGCGTCGTAGCAACTCTTCGAGGCTTAATTTAGGACAGTAGCGCTGGTGTAAATTAGCTAAAGGTATCCAGAAAAGTGTGTGTGCAATTGTAACAGCAAAAGCGGCACTAATTCCTAGAAGAGGCTTACCCACCATGTATTCGGCAGCGATTCCAAGAATTGCAAAGTGAAGGACGTAAATCGTCAAAGTCAGACGCCCAGAGGCTTCTAGCAAACTCAAGTCAATACGCTCATTCTTAGAGTTCCACAGGAGCAATTCGTGCGCTATGAGTACGAACATTACAGTTACGAAAATGAAGAATGTTGTAGTAGGGAAAAATGTCAAAATCGCTTCACCTTCGGTTAGAGCCCAAGGCTTTCCTGAAGAAAATGATAAACCGATACTAATCAAAAATATAATTCCACCAATTGTCATTATGTTCTTTCGAGTTTCAAAATCCTCCTCAGATTCTGCAATTATCCCGCCGAGTGTAGAAAACGCCAACCAAGGTAAAACTGGGTATGTGCCATTGACCAACAGTCGTTGCAACCATTCTTCACTACCAACCGAATCAACTCTTGCGAACCAAGATAATTCAGATCCATTTATTTCGCCAAGAAGCAGAGGTGAGAGTGCGAATACTGAGAATAGGGCGACTAAGTGCTGACTTGTGAATCGAGAGATTAGAGGAGCAAATATAGCAGCGATTGCGAGCAGTGTTAGAACTCCAGGTGTGTGCCATTCAAAGCGCCCGCCTCGATCAGCAGCAACTAGGAAATTAACTAGAAATTGGCAAACTGTTAGAATCACTACTCGCGGTAGAACCCAATTAATCCAAGCAGGAGAATTCAATCCATCGGCGAATCTTTTCTTTGCCCCGCGATGCATTCCCCAGCCAGAGACTGTAACAAATAGCGGAGCAGCCATACCTCCAAATGCCGCAGCAACGAATGCAGCTGGATGGCCAACAGTGAATCCTTCAGGAGGTAATATTCCTGCTGTGTGAACCTCGACCATGAAGAGAATTGCAATCGCCTTCATTTGGTCGATATAGCCTAATCTCATACACTCACCTAATAATCTGCGATATTCGAGATTCTACCTCTACTTGTTCTGGAGAAACCGAAAAAGCAGAGGAGATGGATTCTGATAGGCCGTCGGGCAATTCACCCCTGTGATAAATTACAATCAAAGAATCACCTACTTCGACTTCGTCGCCAACTTGAGCTTCGATAATTACCCCAACAGCGTGATCCACGCTATCCGCAAGTTTTTTTCTACCCGAGCCCAAATCAAGACATGAAAGTGCGATTGACATCGCATCGATGTCCTCAATCCATCCTTTTTTCTCGACATAAATCTCAGTTGAAAGTAAATCATCGTCTAGTAGACCTAGCGAACTTAGCATAGAGTAGTCGCTTGTAAAATCGTCACGTTTTCCTCCTTGAGCATCGACCATCTCAAGGAATTTTTCGAAGGCACTACCATCATTCAAAGAGTTGTGAATCATCAAAGCGCCTTCTTCCATATCATCGACAATACCTGAGTTTGCTAGTAGAATCCCTGCCTGAACACAAACTAGTTCTTCGAGATCGTGAGGGCCACGGCCACAAAGAGTCTCTACCGATTCAACTATTTCGAGTGCGTTTCCGACAGCGCAACCTAGAGGTTGATCCATGGTCGAAAGAATCACAGAAGTGGCAATTCCCATGCCATTTGCGGCATCTGCCATCGACTGGGCTAGTACCTCGGCCTGTTTTCTTTCGGACATGAATGCCGCTCTTCCATGTTTTACATCAAGAACCAACCCTGCAAGGCCCTCAGCGGCTTTTTTAGATACTATTGATGAAGTGATTAGTGGGATAGAAGCAATAGTACCTGTGACGTCCCGTAAGGCGTACATCCGTCTATCAGCAGGAACTAGTGCATCAGTCTGTCCAACCATTGCAATTCCAATCTTTCCAACTTGTTTTTGCAATTCATCTATGGATAGGTCGACTCGAAATCCTGCGATACTTTCCATTTTATCGAGAGTACCTCCAGTGTGCCCCAACCCTCTCCCCGAAATCATCGGTACCTTGAGTCCACAAGCGGCTAGAGCGGGTGCTAGAGCGATAGAGACTTTGTCACCGACTCCACCCGTTGAGTGCTTGTCAACAACGAGATGCTTCCACTCATCTGGCCAGGCCAGAACTTCCCCTGAATCTCTCATCGATTTGGTGAGAATGATAGTAGATTCTTCATCGAGTCCATGTTCGAAAACATTTCGTAACCAATCGATGACCTGCTCATCACTAAGGTAACCATCGACTACTCCATTTACGATATCTGCGATGGAATCGCTCATACCTCATCCTCGCCGTATTCATCGCGTAATTCTTCGATGCTCATTCCCTTGTCTAGGAGTGATTGAACTTGATTTCTATCAAGTTTTTCGAAGCCAAATCCATCTAGCACAATTCGACCGTGGACTCCGTCATCTTTGCCTTCCGTCCACTCACGAGTATCTTCAGAATTGTCATCAAATCGAGTCCCTTTGAGAATGGCTTGTTCAGCATCCACATCATCGAATCGATATCCCGAATCATCGATTAATCGAGAATCAGTTCTTGTGCTTGGTCTCCTAAACATGGTAAGTCCAGCGCCAACTAGAAAAATCGATGCAATTACTGTAAGTGTCAATAGGAATTTTGCCCCAGGCGTAGAAAGTGGATCATCTCGGACATTGTTCTCTAGCCACGACCCATCATCTTCACCATTGTTTTGTTCTCCATTGCCAGTGGTGTTGTTTCCATCCTCATTGTTGTTGTCGATTATTTCTTCTTCATCACATCCAAATTGTATTCCATCTGGTATGCCGTTATCGTCGACATCGCTTGAATTCATGGCAACTATTGGGGACCTTCCTAACGATTGTGCAAATTCAGCCTCTTCACCATCTAGAATACAATCATCATCGGTGTCATTATCATTCGGATTTCCTCCCCATAAGTATTCGTTTAGGTTATTCAAACCATCTTCATCTAAATCAAGTGATTGCTCGCTTAGAGCAGTTCCAAGGATGGCTGCAGAATGCCGATTCAACCCGTATTGAATCTCCCACATATCCGGTAGAAGATCTCCGTCTGAATCTGTAGTCGGGTCAAGGCGAGACCAATCCTCTTCGAATGATTGTAAGTACTCTGAGGTAAGTGCTTGGTGATGAATCAATACTCCCATTTCTCTATTTCTTAGTGCGGCACTTGAACCCCAATTCATGCTTCCAACAAGAACACTCTCGCCATCTATTATTGCACCCTTGTTGTGGAGTTTGGTAATAGTATCTGACCAAGCCATGAGTCGTGCTGTAACATCAAGCCCCTCAGTTGCATTCCAATTTGTATTGAATAGGTTTACAGCATCCCTTATTTCATCGTCACTATTTGCATAAAATCCATTCAATAGCAAGCGGACTTGTACACCCCTTTGGGCTGCTTGGTAGATTGCTTCGATAATTGGATTATCACCGAATCCCCAGTACCAATCTAAGTCTAAATATTGCAATGAAAGTTCAATTGTCGAATCTGCGGAATCAATCATTTCGATTATTCCATCGACACAATCGTCTGGACAGGTCATCAACTGCATTTCGAAAGGTCCTGAATATGACTGAGCAGTAGGTGCTTGAAATGAGCCACCAGTGAGATCGTCCATTACCCAATCGAAGGTTGGTGCATGATTGGATGAGTGTGGTGATATGTGTAGGTGATTCTCATTTTCGTCCCATGATAGACGAGACAAAACCAACTCAGCAAATGAATTTGAATTGACAATTACTGACCACTCTCGATTACCAATTCCGTCTGGGGGTAAACTGGTATCTTTCCAGTTACCGGACGAAATCCAAACGCTTTCTGAGTCTCTAACTGCAACCTTGCTGTGGATGTAGGTATATGGGGAACTAATCACACTGGGGTCTTCCATCCAAAGAACGGTTGCACCTGCATCGTGGAGAGTTTGTGCGTGCCCTCTTTGGTTATTTTTCGTACTACTTCCATCAAGTATGCCCTCTTCGAGAAGAATTGTTACTGAAACACCTCGATTAATTGCATCCAAAAGTGCAGTCGTCAAGTCGGGGCTCATGAATTGATAGACGTGCAGATGAATCGATGTATCTGCTTCACCAATCCAATGCAACAAATCATTGAATCCAGAATCTGGGCCAATAGAGGCTGTGACATTGGATGCTTGTTCAGTGGTTAATCTACCACCCTCACAGAATGTAGAAGCTCCAATTCTAATCCATCTGTACTCCCAATCCGCGCCTGTATCAGTATCAGGGTTGTCTCCACATCCGGTTCCTCGCATCAAAATAAGTCCGGGTGTTCCATCTCCTGGAACCGATATTGCAGCTCCATTCCACCCTTCAACTTCAGCATCTCCTCCTCCATAAACAACTGCGTCGACTACAGTGCCATCAGGTGACTTTAGTTGAAGAGAACTTCCCGAATCTACAAGCCATGGCATGTTATTCATCACGACATTTCCATTCATTGCGACAATGTCTCCATCGGACAGTAGATTGGCTGGATTTTCTGTAAAAACGACAGATTCTCCCGCTGGTAATTCTAACTCATTGAAGGTTGAAATCCAAGGTGTCGTTGTTCTAATTCTCTCAATAGTCCAACCGGTTAGGCTAACCGCTTCATCTCCGATATTTGTTAACTCAAACCAATCATTATCTCGATTTGGAACCTCCCCTGGCATAATTCGAGTAAATTTGACATCAAACTCGTTATCCCAATCCGTTGGCGTAGCAGGGGGTTTCCAATGCCACAACATGTTATTGTCATGTTTATTTGTATCCTCAGCAATTAGCAGACTCCCATCATCTAGTACGGCAAGATTGTCAGGTCCAGCTATTCTATTTACATCACAAAGACCCGATGAATAACTTCCACCTGCCTCCACAGGCTCAATTCTAAACACATCCCATTGGTTATCCACTTCTAATCTGTAGATTACACCACAGCGGTTTTCTGACAATTGGATATCCCCTGATGAGTCGGTCATATCAGATCTGATATCTGACATTGCTAGATACAGGTATTCTGGTGAATTTTCATTGAACACAACACCCTCCATTTTGTTCCATTCAGCGGTTGCTCCCAATGCTGCTGCTGCTTTCCTTGATTCTAGGAAAGCCACTCGGTCATCTGCTGCAGATCCTACATTTCCATCCCCATCGAGGTCCTCATCTAGTCGATGCTCAGCCCAATCATTGATTTCTTGGTCAGAGATATACGAATTCTGTCCGTTGATAAAATCCGATGTATCTATGCCGTCATATAGGTCAATCCACGTGGTAATTTCCGCAGAATTTGAGGTGCCTAATTCAACCCATGTGACATCAAATCCAGTTGTGGCAGGATTAGTTCCTGAGTCTTGATTAACCTTGGCAGCGAATAATGTTCCCGAATCCAAGTTTCCTTCTGATTCTGCAATAAATTTGAACAATACAGTTCCGTATTCGTCATCAGATAAATACACTGTTTTCCTATCTGGCATTACTTGTGCATTCTCGTGAGAAAATCTACCTAGAGGGTACAATCTTTCAAATTCAGGAACCTCAGAATCTGCATCTTCAACCTCTATTATCCATCCATAATCATACGGATTTGGATAATATCCCAGATAATCAGCGAGTTCGAGTTGATCTTCGTGATAATTGTAGTTTGGATTATTCCAATTAATCGTGTCTTCGAAATATAATTCCTCTGACAATAAGGGAGTCCCCCAAGGACTCATTGTTCCGAAGCATAAGACCCAGCCACCTCCGATACTGCCTAAATCAAGCATTTTACCGCCCAATGTATCCCATTCTCCCGACATATCATTCCATTCGATATGTAGTTGGCTGACTCCGGCAGGGCGACTCTCCCAAGTAGAATATAGGTAACCTTCGGTACCTTCGGAATTCGTAGGGACAAAGATGTTGAAATCCGGTTTTTCACTAGTGAATAACAATGCTCCATCATCATCAGCATATATTCCGCCGGCCACCTCTCCACTACTAAGTGAGTCGCCAGATTGTAAGAGGACTTGATACGCTCCTACGGAAGTTCTGATTCCGTGCCAAATATCTGTCTGACTACTAGTGGATGGGAGTTCGGGAATAGTTTCAGGCAAGTCATTCCAATCAAAGCCATTTACTACTCCGACTGTGGCTTTGTAGGGGGAATCTGGATGCATTGCGCTGACAAATAAATTGCCAATTGAATTGACGTGTAACCCAGTGACTTCAGCACCGTCTGGAACCATCATTATTCGAGTCAGATCGTTAGGTGTCGGAGGGTCCGGGTTACCGCCACCCTCTCCCTCGGAGTTCTGACTTCCTGGTGTGGGTGTCTCTGAGTCAACCCATTCTCCATTTTCTTCTGAAGGAATCTTTGAAACGCCATTTGCTGCTTGTCCAGTTGTGATTTCGTGAACCACGTTATCTTGTGAATCTTTGAGGAAAACTGTCTCCCCACCGTTATTTAGTCTCAAAGTCCCAATATCATTTTCTGCAATAATTACATATTCGCCAGCGTCTATATGGTATGGGGTGTTTAGCTCAGAGAATTCTACCCAACTATCATTGTTGATAGGATGAGTCCACCCTCCAATATCAACAATAGTCCATCCTTCAAGATTTACAGCAGTAGATCCAGTATTGAATAATTCAACCCACTCGCCTTGTGGGAAAATCCCTTGGTCCGAACCATCAGCATTAGGCATTACTTCGTTTATGCAAACTGTACAGGAGGTGTTCTTGTTTACCTCTCTATATTGTTCTGATTTTTCTACTTCTAGCATCTGAGAGGGGCTGATTAGACCGAGAGTCAAGGCTAGAACCATTAGCAATGCTAGCCTTGCTGGACGCCCTTGCATCGAAGCGCACGCTCAGTCATCAACGGTTGAACCCTTCGCGCAAGCGCGCGCTCGGCTGGCTATGCCAGCCGAGGTATCAGTCACCTCAATATTCATCTTTTGATGAGGCCATAGGGCCGATACCACCAAGTCCGAGTGCGCCAATAGCAATCATAACTACACCTGCAACGTAGAGGACCGCTGTTACATAGTCAATTACCGCAGTACCTTCCAATTCGCAATCTCCGCTTCCACCGAAATCCGTCCAGTACATCGGTTCCATGTTGTCTAGAACCTTACACTGGAAGGTTTCAGCATCTTCATCTGCTATTTCTGAAAATGTGTGGATTTCGAATACTGGATGTGTGTCAACGTCCATCTCTGGATTTAGCATTCCAGGGCCTCTTAGGTCTAGGTGGAACATAGACACGGATTTACCATACATTGCAGCTTGGGTTGTTGGTTCCACTTTAATCTCAACAGTTGAACCAAAGTAAACAGGAAGAGCGCCAGGTAGAACATCTACGAAAGAGGCGGAGCCAATCAATTTAGCCTGAATTTGGTTTTCTGATGGGTCCAAGTTGATAGTATGCGATCTCATCTCAATTCCCTTGTATGTCTCCATATCTCCCGGAACGGTTTCTTCGATTGCGTATCCTGCTAGGTTAACCCTGAATGAATCCTCACTGTCTGCAATTCCTCCAACTGTTCCAGCAACTACGGTATTGGTGTTTCCAACGTGTGGTGAAAGCAAGCCTAAGGTGGAGGTTTCTCTGTGTGGGGCTCTCCAAGGAAGATGCTCAGTGAACCCATACAATTCTCCATCATCACAAGCATACGTTCCACTTGAGTCTGCATTTGCCATGGTTCCATCAGCATTCAACTTGAAGTCGCAGTAACCATCGCCGTCTGAATTAATGTATCCAGAAAGTAATCTCTGACCAATGTTGTCGCCTTGAGTACTTGCAACATATACATCGTAATCACCTGTAGTAACGCTATCTGAACCAAAATATGTTTCATTCGTTTCGAGACTTACCCATCCCAAGGCCATATTGTCGGGTTCTCCGTATACAACATCAGCCACGATAATATCTCTCCAGCCAAACAACCAGTTATCAACTGGCTGGGTAATGTAAGGTGAACCGCCGTATTGGAAGCCCAATAGCGCACCAATAACTTGGTCGAACATGAAGTCAGCGACCCAACTTCTGACCGCAGCAGCGTCGCTTTCCGAAATATCATAGAGACCCGCTACGAATGCGTCATTCCACTCTGCTGTAGCTGCTCCTTCCTCTGCAGGGAGAGTACTTCCCGATAGCTCACCATACATGAATACGCTAGCGAAGTCAGAAGTCAATGCATAAGGAGATGTGTAGAGAATCTCAGTTACCTTAGCAACATCCATGTCAACAGTGCCTTCGAATTCTGCTCTGTTCAAGCCAATGGGTATGTAACCACCAGCAATCGGCTCTTCGTCTCCGAAGGATATCTGCCACCAATCATCTGCATTAAGTGTCCCTTGACCTCCAGCAAGAATCATCTCAAATTCAGTTGGGGTACCAACTAGGCCAATCCACTCTCCCCCATAATCCGAAAGCCCTAGTAGTTGAGTAAGCCCTATTCCATAAGTGGTCATTGTACCAAATAGGTCACCTTGTGCGCCTAATAGGAAGAGGGCAATTCCATTTAGTGGAATGCCGCTGTAGTCCGAAACCGAAAGAAGCCCGTTTGGAATTTCTGCGTCTGGTGTTCCAAATATTACACCATTCAAGACATCAGGGTCGGTAATGTCAACTCCACTGACCTCGTTCAATCTCTGTCTTAGATCGGTGACTTGAGTCAGGTCAGCACCGCCACCATGGGCTAGGAAGGTGTTGCCAGCAAGTGCGTATACAGCAAGATCAATTGCAGCCATATCATCTCCTGCATCTGCGTATCCGTATAGTGCAGCACGAGTTTGAGTGACTACTCCTCCGTCAGGAGCACCCATTCCTGCGACTAGCATAGGGCCAATGTCACAAGTTAATGCAATGCAAATGCCAGTAGAAGGGTCTTGCGCCCCATATAGGATACTGTCTGCATACGGGAAGAACGTCTGAGTATTGTTCAGTATGTCACTGGTTGTTCCTCCTCCGGTTGCAGCAACATACGCTCCAGAAAGAACTCCTGATGGAGCCAAAACCGACGCGTTAACTTGGTCCATACCTGTTGCTTGCAAACTTAGAGAGAATGTATCTACCATTCCAGAAATGTCTTCTGATGCCCAAATTGAAGGGGCTCGGTTCTGCAAATCATTGGCAATCATGTTGTTAGCGAATCCCGCCTTAGCAAACACTTCACCATAGACGATTCCAGTTGAGATTCCAGCAATTCTTTGTGTATTCCATAGAATATTGACTTGAGTTACTTCGGTAGAACCCGGCACGGAGTTGTGCGCATCTCCATTCTCATCAATCCAAGAACAGTCCTCACACCACTCAAAACTATCATATTCCGAATAGGTTATTTCACCAGCATCATAATCGAAGTCGAGAATTTCTCTTGTTGTTGTAACTTCATAGATGAAGGGGCCCATTCGGGTAAATTCGTGCGCATCTCCTGCATCTACACCATCTGGGTTATCTAATGAGTAAGCAAAGTAAACTCTCTCCGATGTAGAGACTAGCCATTCATCATCATAATCTGCGGTGTAATCTTTGTTACCGTCCTCGTCAATTCCATCATATCCGTCGTTAACAACATCCTGCACTCCAGTCTCTACTTGTCCTGCTACAAAGGGTGCCAATGCTAGGAAATTTATTCCAATTAACAATAGTCCTGTAACTGCTAGTACACTTGCCTTCTGTTGGTCGTCCATGGTATCACTCTAACGTCCCCACGCATGCGAGAGGGAAATAAGCGATTCTACTGCCCTGTTACCTAGTGTTGTAAAGCACACTAATCAATTCTAGTAAATTCTCTATTCGGCTATGCGAACCCAAATGCATCTAATTCTCTTGCAAAGGTATAGATCATAATCGGCACTAGAATAACTCCCATTCCATGCGACCTTCGTATTCCAATTCTTGGTGCCATAAGTCCAATCATCGTTCCAATAACTAGAGTCCCAACTCCTATCCAATCTGTAGAAATCCAAACCAGAATTGTAATGAAGGCACTTACCGAAATTACCAGATTTCGCAGAGGAACCAATTCGTGCATTTTCAACATGCCCTTTCCCACTTCTATCATTACCGGTACAGCAAATAAACCTGAGGCGACTGTAATGGCTAGTAGTCTGACGAAATCTGCCGGAGGTTCGACAGCGTTCCAGATATCAATTGGATACATCATGTTGAGGGCTAGAGCTGCACCGGAACGAGGTCTTCCAACCATGTATAGGAATCCTAGAACCATAACTGTAACAGCGGTGTTGACTGAGGAAAGAATAGCAATTATTTCTAGGTCTCTCTGTTGGTTATTGTTTACCAAATCCAAGTCAGGTGTGGCGCCTGCTTCGGACATAGCCTCTTGGAATAACAAACGGTCGTCATCGGAGAGTTCTTCCATACCCTCAAAAACCATCATTTGAGGCATTTGTTCAAATCCAGGTTGAGTTCCATGCTCAAAGTCTGCTGGGATGTAATTTGGGTCGGTCAATTTCCCCCAAAAGTTTCGAGCGCTCATCACCACAACCGTTGCTTGTGCAGCAGTCATACCAGGAAGAATTGCCATTACTGACGAAACCACTGCTGAAAGGAATGTTGGAACAGCTAGCGGTTTAGGGTCGGGCATTTCCCAATTTTGTTCCTGTGGAGGAATTTCACTGGTTGTGACATAGATGTCGATTAGGTTTGCGATTCCGAATAATCCTGCCAAACTTGGGAACAGTAAGGAGGCGGAAGGAATCCCAACCGGTGATCGAGCTGGTAATTCGAATACTGCCCAGCCATAAAATCCGGTCAGTAAGAAATAGGCAGTTGCTACAAGGATTCCAGCAACTCTCGAACTCTCTCCGAGGCGGAAATCGATTGCGTCATACCGTCTTCGAATACTCAGTCTGCCCATGGGTATGGTCAATTCGAATGGTTTCTTCAATGGCCATTTCAGTTTCTGGGTTATTTTTTGAGACCATACTGGCCAGGGTAATCGAGTGGTTTCGGTTAGGATTAGGAACATGGAAATGAATAGTAGAAGCCATGGTAGTTGTTCACGACTGGCTTCGTACAAACCCAATCCCGGATCTTCTCCGAAAAGTAAGCGCGCGACTATCAATAGAGGTATGGACATCAGCATACCCATCTGTGATCCGCGCGCGGAATATGCAACACCTTGGGCGGCTTGACCCGAAATCAGCATCCTGTGGCCGGGAAGCAATGCGAGCGCCATGTTGTCATCGGGAGCCCCCACTAATGCACTTGGAATGTAGTTCAGGAATGTGTGTACTGTTCCACAAGCAACGATAATTCCAGCAACAGCATCTAATGGAATTCCTATCCCTACTGCTACAGGGGAAAGGGACAAGGCAATCAAAGCGACGTTATTGACATGGAAACCCGGAATCAATCCGGTTAAACAACCGAGAAAAATCCCAAAAACGAATGATCCGATTAACCAACCAAAATCGATTAACCATGGATCCATTTCAACACCTCATCTGATGTCTATACAGAATTGCATTGTGTTTCCAACAAAATCTTCGGCGGTGGATAATCTACCAGTCCAATCAAGAGGTCCTTTCCCCTCTTGTTGGCTTGCCTCACTACCATCCCCAAGCAAACAGACCCTTTCGTCGGATCCAGATCTCTGAATCCATTGGTTTCCATCCTCGTCCATAATCACCTCTCCGTTGATTACGACAAGTTTGCCAATATCCCATTTCCAAGAGTTGTAACCATCTCCCCAGTTTAGTGTAGTTGGGGCTGGAGCTTGACCGAGAGTCCAAGAACGGGCCTCAAGTATTACTCGTCCTTCACTTTCCGACCAAATTATTGTAGCATTGAAGCGTATTGATTGACCGCCCTCAATATATTCAGCGTGTTCACCGATTAAGTGTATTCTGAGTTTAGTCTGCCTAGAATAGTAATCAGGTCCATCTCCAACATAGCCCTTGTCGTAATCCGGAGATATTGGGTCAGTAATCCATCCTTCGAAAGTATGATTTTGATTTAGATAGTTGAAGGGATTTTCTGCAACATTGAGTAATGGAGTAACATCGTCTCCAAACTCGCCAGCAGAATTGTCCTCCGCGTAACCATCACCCCTAAGACAGATGGTCGCTTCATCCGTTGACCATACCAAGCGTCCAGTCCATTTTTGTTGAACTTCCTCTATTCCAGCATCTACATCTTCTTGTGAAGGCAATAAACAGAGGCGATCAGTAGGTGAATCTCCAATTAACCACCAACTACCTGAAGATTGGGTTGCGGTTCCATCTATGGACACATTCTTGCCAACTTCGTATGTCAAAGTGTATGGTTCTAATTCCCAAGATAGGTCAACAACCGACCCTTCGTTTAGAACTTCGATAGCGGTTGCTTGTACAAGTAACCTCCAGCGTAGTGACCGCTGGTCATATTGGAGCCAACCAGAAATTTCTACATGACTTCCAGCTTCTATCCAATTGATTACTCGACCTTCGACTTGCATATACAATAGATGGTCGGCATTTCCGTAAGATGGGTTATCCATCAAGCTCAATGAATGATATGTGACATCAGGCTCAAGGGATTCAGACAGATAGCCATCTACTCTTACTGACATATTAGCGAAGGATTGAGGATTCATTGCAACTTCGACTAATTGCATAGCAGTGTATTCTACAGAATCGCAATCCGAGTCAGCGCATTCTATTGCACCGTAGCCGTTAGAAGACAACCAAATTCTACCATTCCATTCAGTAACCTCTCCTTCGACTGTGATTATCGTTCCAATCGGAGGGATCTCATTATCTCGGTCCACGTACCACCGCACTTCAACTACGGAGTGGCCATCGACTTCTCGTACTTGCAAATCTATCCTATCAGCTTGTTCACCATAGGGGTCAACTACGAAACTGGTCAGCACTCCTTTGACCTTTACAGTCTCCCTAGGGTATTCATGAATGTCGTCTATGTCAATCATGTCGGGTTCACGAATAACCGCGTAGAAGTTCATTGTTGATACAAGCAACAGAGAAGTGAAGAACATAACCCAAAGCTTCGCCATGAGTTCCGGATGTGTGTCTAATGCTTGAATATTCAGTGTACGGGAACAGAGAATTTAGCACTAAAATCCATTCTAATTGATACCTTTCTGGACTAAAATTCACTTGTATCGGGAGAATAAGGTTCATCTCGCAGTTGTTGTCGAGGGTGGAGTAGGACCCGTAGCTCAGTTGGTTAGAGCGCTCGGCTCATAACCGAGTGGCCATCGGTTCAAATCCGGTCGGGTCCACCAAATTTTCCTAGGAAGTTGGTTTATTCTGTTCGATTAATAAGAAGTCGTAAATTAATTTGATTTCCATCTAGGATTAGTGGTAGGAAAATGCAATACATCGAAGCCGACGGTGCTAACCCCTAAATACGGCCTGAGTCGGGCGAAAGATGATGAGCACTGCAAGTAAGGTTCGTCCTGCCCTGATGATTCTGGTGGTCTACTTCCTCAGCACATGGGCTGCAGCAGCACCTGTTCAAGCCCAAGGAGCGGTTCCAGACATTACCTTGACCTGTGACCAGCCTCAACCTATTGATGTCTATCCGGGTGCTACCAGATCTAGTATAATCAACTGCAGAATCGAGAATCCAACCATCCACCAAGAAAAGGTACGAATTCAGATTCAAGCCGGAGTGCTCGCGTTCTCCGGTCCAGCCACCATGTCAATAGGTGGAGGCTCGGAAGTATCATTCCAGGTTCTAGTCCGAGCCGAACTTCGGGCACCAGAAGGGCAACATCAGGTAACCATCAGCGCTGAGGTTACGATGGCAAATGGAGTTCCGGTTACCAGCGAACCGTCAGCTGCAAACGTCATGGCTATCATCAGGCAGTTCAGCCGACTCCGAGTGGCCTCAGAAGTAGCCTTCTTGCAATTGCGTCCGAAGGTTGATTACAACTTGGTATTCGACGTATACAATGATGGAAATGCTCTTGATCGATTCAATATTGAAATCGAAAATTATGATCAATTGAACGATGATGGATTCCAACTGAGTATTCCGTTGGTAAGTGTAGAGATTGAATCTATGGCACCTCCTGAGAAGATTAGAGTTCAGATGAGAACTCCGAAGAACCAAGGTTGGACGGATACGTATTTCTCTTTACAATTCAAGGCTACGTCGGAATATTCCGTAAGAACTGAGGGCATCCCGAATTACCAAATTCAAACAATGACCATTTACATCAGAGGAGTTTACCTCCCAGGCTTTGAATTGATTGGAACCATGATGATCACCGCTCTAGCAGCCGCGGCCTTTGCTGGCCGAACTCCAAGACTAATCGATGATGAAGAATCAGACGAGTTAGAACCACTAGACGCCCGTTTGTTTTAATCTTCTATAGTATATCTTTGCCACCTTCGGTGGCATTGGGTTGATAACCGACGCAGGTGACGCCTTGCTGACCTGAGAGGTTAGTGGCATGAGTGATGGTGGATTGCTTCAGAAGGCTATAGACGTTCAACAACCAGCAGATGAGGTAGTCGCTGTAGCGGTCACCGAATCAGAAAATAAGAGTCTAATTCCTAATTCCCTCTTTATCGGAATCGGAACTGCAATTGTATCTGTAATTTCGATGTGGGTATATTCTCTTCCATCAATACAGAGTGATTTCGCGTTTGCAATAATTATCCCAATTCTATTAGGTGGAACTGGCTGGTTCCTTATGTGGGATGGTTTGAATAGAAAGTACACCGAAGTGATTTCTGTAACTCTTTTGCTTCTTCTAGCATCTCCATTCATCTCTAGTAGTCTGTCTTCGAGTTCAATTACAATTACAGATAGCGATTTATCATCAGATGCGCAATCTATCACTCTAACAATTAGGGAGTCAGGAGGGCTCTTTGGAGGGTCTTCAGGAGATGCTGATGTTTCGATAACTTATGCCGGCGAGAAAGTATGGGAATCAGTCATGCCTCTGTCGATTAATCTCAACGATGGAAATGGAAAATATGGCAGATTGATTCTTCCAATTTCCGAGTTTTATTCCGGCAACGCAGCAGATGGATCTAGGTACGTTGTATCTGTAGACACAGGAGACTCTTCGTCTTCTTTCATATTGAATTCAGCACATCTTGAGAGAACGATAACAGCAACAAAAAATCAAGCTATTCCAGCCATGGGGCAAGGCAATGATTGTGCTGGTGGCCACGACAACTGTGTTGTCGGAGTTGGTCTGAAGGCTTGGATTGGTCTAGAAACATCCGTTGGAAATCCACCGGCACCTCTTTCTCATGCAGATTTTGAATTAGATGCAGTTTTATCCAAAGACGGCACTACTGCTATTTCCTATCCTTCTGTATCTGTTGTTAATGGCGAGGCAACATGGGACTCCATGTCTGGTGAATATGGTTCTGGATCTTCAACAGTTGGTGATTTTGGTTCAGAATTGGTACTCGATGGGTCAGTTGAAGACATTGCAATCAATATGTATTACATCCCTAGAGATGATTGGCAGGAATCCGATTACGGTTGCTACGAGTTCACTGTCACAGTGACTCAAAGTCCACCTTGGGGGGACAGGACAGCGCATGTGTCGACGACCTACTATGAATTAAGTGAGGAAAGTGCTGATGATGAGGCTTGGACTCAGGTCACAAGCTGCTAGTACAGTTCTTCTTCATCATCTTTAGAGGATTTAGTCATCTTGAAGAAGAATGCAGCCATAGCTAAAACTGCGATTACAAAAGCCACCACAACAGGTAGAATTGAACCTCCTTCATCATCTGCTGCGTCAATCCATGTAATTTGTTCAGTTGTGGCAGTACCTCCACCAAATGCATCATCCTCCACCAATTGGGTTGGTGTGAGTATCTCACAGGTTAGGCTTGCCAACTCAGTTTCACTATTCATCCATGAGAATTGAATAGTGACTTCCTCACCAGCCTCAATTAATCCACCAGGGTAACTTGTCATCTGTGCTGCGCTTCCAGTTTCAGTTACATCACAGGTGAAGTAAACTATGGCCGGTGCAGTTCCACGATTGGCAATTGTAGCGAATAAACCAACGCCTCCACTTCCCCTAGAAACACTCTCGGTTGGATTTTGGAAATCAACTGAGATAAATTCGATGAAAGGAGTATTATCATCTACAACGATTACTTGTTCCCACGTCAAGGGAATAATCCCACCGCCGTAATCATCCATTGATGCATCCATATTCCATCCAGTCCGATACTCGATGATTTCGATACTCGCCGATTCAGTCCAAACACTTCCATCAGCCCAGCCAATTTCGACGGTTCTAGAATCACCGGAGTCAATCATCCCTACTCCATTTTCATCACTGAAGTAAGTCGAGGAAGTAATTTCGTATTGTCCAAAGTTGAGTATTCTGAACAAAATCCCTGCTGCATCAAAGTGGATTTCTTGAGAGTCAAGAACCCTCTCCCATCGATCAGTATGACCTCCACTTCCTGTCACATACTGCCCCCAATCTAAAATCGTATTAGCATGAGCACGTACATCGTGGTCTGCTTTACTCATCGAAAATGTGGTCCACCCTTCCAGTACCAACTCAGAATTCTCGTTTGAAATGATAGGCCCAACACGGTCAATATTTGATGAGTATATGTGCAGCCCTCCGTTGACGATTATTTCACACCCTAATAGGGATGATTCGTAAAACAAAGCATACCCGTCTATAACAAAATTGCAAGTACTCTGATCTGTATTTAGAGCCATCATATTTCTGTGTTGTAAATCAATAGCATCATAGGTTATCGAAGATCCAAGATCGGGAGTCATAGTAACTGTTGCTAAGTGGACTGATTGGTGGCCATAGCCAATTAATCCAACCCACACATCATCGGTATCTTCATCAAAAGAAAGAGTAAATTCACTACCGTTTAGGTCGATTGGTTCTTGTCCTTCAATCATCGCTTGCCCACCATAAAATGAAGACATCTCACCTGAGTAAAATGTCGCCTCAAATGGTCCATCATAGTCTGAACCCGGAATCAAAACAGCAGAGCGATTTTCTTCATCCCAATATCCGTATCCCGCTAATCCGGTTGGGGGGTTATCTGCAATCATTTGACTATTTCCAGTAACATCCAGAGTACCACCGTCCTCTACCATAATTGTTACATCATCTGCAATGTCTAGAGTTATTCCATCAATAATCAAATAACCTCCTGGAACAATTCTCAGATCACCATCTAATGAACGATCTTCTACCCATTCAACAGCCGAATCAATCACAATTTCTGATGACTGTGCATTGGCAGTCAGAGAAGCCGCAGATACTAGAGAAGTTAGCAATAAAATACCCAACAGAACAGTCTTTATTTCTCTCATTATCATTCCGAACAACAGGACCTCAATGAAGGAATCGGCGGCATGAGTAAGAAACCGAGAGTTCTTCTCGCATGAGCGCATGGCCGAACCAATGTCCAGTGTGGCGGCGCTTGCATTCCCTGATGCTACCATAGGTGATTTTGCATTGAATGTCATAACGGTCCTAATTCTCTATGGTCCTGCGTATCTTGCCAATACTGGAGCAATGCTTTTTGGGAAGTGGATGCCTGATAAATTCGGCTATGAAAATCACAAGATTGATGGCGGCAAGGTACATTCTGATGGTAATAGGATTCTAGGTGACGGGAAGTCTTGGGAGGGTCTCTTTGGAGGAGGGATATTTTCTGGAATATTGGTTATTATTTCACACTACATTTGGGAAGGAAATACCGCTCCAGAAGACCTCCCATTCATCGACCCATTATTGATTACTGATTCAACTGATTGGTTTTGGATTGGTAACGAATGGGGTGCTGCATTCGTTCTAGGATTCACCTTAGGATTCGCCTGTATGTTGGGCGATATGGCGGGTTCATTTGTAAAACGCCGACAAGGACTGAAAAGGGAAGGTGAAGTTAGTTCGAAGGCGCCTTTGCTAGACACCCTTCCATTTGCTATTTTCATCTTCCTCTCTGCGGCTATATTTTTCAGAGACCAAGTAATGATGCATTCGAATCTAGCAACGTCGATAATTGCAATAATTATTTTGACTCCAATAATCCATCGCTCATTCAATATCCTAGGCTATCGACTTGGATTGAAGTCTGTACCATATTGATGAAAGAGTAGTTTTTCTCTTTCGTACAAGAGATTGACCATAGGAATGCATTATTTTCCTAACCGATTCGTATGCAACATGGCCGGAATGAAGGTGCTCATCGTCGGAGGGGGTGGTAGGGAGCACGCTCTTGCAATTGGTCTATCGGAAAGCGCCTCCGTTGATTCAATTCACACATGCCCTGGTAATGCAGGAACCTCAATGCTAGGAACCAATCACAACATTTCAGCCACCGATGTTGATGCGGTTGTTGAACTTGCAAGTGAGTTATCTGCAGACCTAGTCGTAGTAGGTCCAGAAGCCCCCTTGGTGGCGGGTCTTTCAGATTCCTTGAGGGCTAAGGGCATACCTAGTTTCGGACCTCATTCAGAAGGTGCTGAGTTAGAAGGTTCGAAACTACATGCAAAGCAAGTAATGGCAGAATTAGGAATACCAACAGGCGGGGTGCAGATTTTGAAGTCAGATTCTGATATCGACGCAGCTCTTTCTCGCTATTCCCCTCCGTGGGTAATCAAGCGAGATGTTCTTGCCGCCGGTAAGGGTGTAGTGGTGACTGAGGATGTAGATGAGGCGAGCAGGTTCATCAGAGACTCTATTTTCACAGATGGCTTTGTTCTGTTGGAAGAATTCCTCTCTGGTGAGGAAGCTTCCATGCTGGTGATTATGGACGAATCGGGATTTATTTGCTTGCCAGCAAGTCAAGATCACAAAAGGGTCGGAGAAGGCGATACAGGACCAAATACTGGCGGTATGGGTGCATATGCTCCTGCTCCTGTAGTCACTGAATCAGTAAGGCAAAGGGCAATTGAGGAAATTGTCAGTCCAATGCATCACTATCTGCGGAATCAACCAATTCCATATCGTGGAGTCCTATATGTCGGGCTGATGATTGATGATGAAGGCGCTCCCAGCGTTGTTGAGTATAATGTTAGATTTGGCGATCCGGAAACTCAAGTCACAATTCCGTTGATAGAAAGTGACCTCGGAGAAATGCTTCTCGCAGCCGCCAAGGGCAGGATTGACGGTTTTGAGCCAATATTCTCAAGAAAGTCCGCAGTCACTGTGGTTTTGGCTTCGGAAGGTTACCCTGGCTCCTCAAAAACAGGTAGGGAAATTAATGGCGAAGATTCTAGAATCGAAGAAGGAGAAATCACCGCATTTGTTCATCAAGCAGGTACGGTTCGTGATGAGGGTGGAAAACTTCTCTCAAGTGGGGGGAGGGTCCTATCTGCAACCGCCGTTGCAACCGATCTTCCGAACGCCGTCGACGCTGCTTACGCCATTATTGACGAAATCTCTCTAGAAGGTTCACATTATCGAAGAGACATCGCATATCGGGCACTTTGAGCGGGTTTTGTTGAAAGATTGGCTCGCTACTACGTAGCGGAAATGCCGAGAATGGTTATAACAGAAGTTTAGGTCGCCGCGACGCTGAGCCTTCAGGCTGCAAATAGACGGTGATGAAATAATGTCTTACGAAAACGGGAATACGAGGGGCGTCGGCCAGTACAATGGACTGGTTTCGGCACCAGCGGTACTAGCAGGATTAATCCTGTTACTTTTCGCCGCTACATCCCTCGCTGATGATGCGATGATTGACACAGGAAAGTTGGTTATCCTTCCCGTAGCAGCCGCTCTCGCGGCTGTTTTGGGAAGGATTTGGGTATCTGCCGTTCCTGATGATTCACCCGTAAAGCGAACTCCGGTATTCGCACTCTTGTTCGCAGTCGTTCCAATAGCTCTTGAATTCCTTGGATTTATTGACGCCATACTTGCAACAACTTTTGCGTTCATGGCGATTTCTACATTAATTCTTGTAAAATCCAATAGAAACGAGGAAGCTACGATTCTATTCACTATGGTTGCAGGATTCCATGTTTCTGTAGCCTATGCGGCCTCAATGCCTGAATTGACTCTCTCAGAGGGAGATAGCTTACAGAATCTACTCATTGATGTCCAAAGAGCTGGTATAGCTGCTAATTTCTTTTCCTTCTACACTGCATCGATGATGCTAGGAACTCTGCTCGCCATTGCGTTCAGAGGAATTCTCTACGATGGCGGTAATGGGCCTCTGTTTGAAAGGCTACCAACAAAGATTGATTTCTCACAACATCGCGATTTGCTCATCACGGGATCATTCTTATTGATTGTGAACTTGATTCCACTCTACTCCTTAGCAAGTATTTCTGATGCCGCCACTTTTGAGGAGCATCATTACCTTGGTGGAGTTTGGGCTCTGGTAACCTCGATGGTAGTGATGTTTGTAGCCTTCTGTCGTGCAGAAAGATGGCATGTTCTTGGATCAGTAGTCGCAGTAAATTGGTTAATCTACACACTTTCTCACTTGGTTGAGATTGGAGTCAATCTCCCAGAACAATTAGAATTCCTTGCCGGCAATGATTTCGGTGGTGCATTCTCATGGTTCTTCATCACATTCTGGTTGAATGTACTAGCGATTATGTTTGCATCTAGTGGAAGGTTCGGAGATATTGCTCCACGCCGTGAACCAAGTGAGTTCCGCTTGTGGTGGAGGGACAATTCCTATTCCATCCTAGTCGGCTCCGCAGTTATTGTTGGTCTGTTAATCAGGACCGGTTGGAATGTACTTCCAGCAATGAATGCGAATATAACCGGACTTTGGGATATGACTGGAGGTTCTGACCCTTGGTACATGAAGAGGGTTGTAGACTACATCGTAGCAGAGCACGCGCACTTCATTTTCGATGCTGACCGTTCGTACCCTAGTGGTGGAATCAATCCTCGACCCCCACTGTTCTCGTGGTGTTTAGCCCTTGGGGGCCTTGCACTTGAGTGGCTAACTGGTATTCCGGCCGAAGAAGTCGTTTGGTGGTCGGTTGCAGGTTTGCCTGCAGTCTTTGGAGCTTTGATTGTTCTACCAGTTGCAGGAATTGCAAATCGACTTCACAGCGCTCAGGCAGGTATTTTCGCTGCTTGGTTGATGGCACTAATGCCTGGCCACATTAGCCACTCAACATTTGGTCTAGCCGACCACGACTCTTTCGCCCTACTTTTCCTAACTCTAGCGTTCTACTTCTGGGTTAGAGCACTAGGCGAGATTAGTAGTGAACGCGTATTCCGCAATCCAAGTGCGAATCCATTGTATTTGATTGCCGGAATTCGAGAGATGTGGAATCGTAATCCAATAATGATGTCCTACGCAACACTAGCTGGAATTAGTTTCTCAACAGTGGCGCTAGGTTGGAAGGGATTCGTATACGGACCAGGAATTCTATTCCTTGCATTTGCTTTCCAAATTGTCCTCAACATGTTCCGTCGACGTGACAGTCTTCCACTGACATCGGCGGCTTTACAGATGATGTTCACAACTTTCCTAATTCCATTACCATTCTACATTTGGCCAGGCCTCAACCTATTGTGGGCCCCAAGTGGATTCCAGCCTATGTTCTATATCGTTGGATTCACAATCGCCTTAGGTTGGGTAGCATCCAGCTTCCGAGACAAACCTTGGCTCTTGGTATTGGGCAGCGGTGTCGTACTATTTGGCGGCATTCTATCGGCATTATGGATTCTACAAACAGCTGAATATTACGATGGTTGGGATATCCTATTCACTGGCGGTTTTTACTTCTCAAAGAACAAGATTTTCGGAACTATCGGAGAAGCCCAGGCACCAAGTAGAGGTGTTCTATTCGCTTCCTATGGTCCGATTGTTACTTTGATTGCCCTAGGTTATGCATTCATTCTTCTATGGCGAGGTGCTCGAGAAGAAAAGCAAGGCCAGTCATTAGTTGGACTATGGGTTCTCATTGCCGCATACATGGCTTGGACCGCTGGAAGATTCATTTTCAACGCAACTCCAGCAATGGCTGTTGTTGGTGCAATAGGTATTGCCGCACTTTGGAAGATGGCTGATTTCTCAGGGTTCATCAAAGAATGGCGTCGTGCAGGAATTGGTACTCCACGTGCTCGCTTCCGCTCAGTCAGAACTGCTAGTGTAAAGAAACCGATGATTCCAGCCCTAGTGTTAGTTTTCATGCTCGTAGCAACTCAACACGCAACCTATGGTGTCGACTCAGGTATCCCTAGGGGAGAAACAGCCTCCGGAGATGTTGATCAGGTAATCTACGATATTACCCCAGATGTAATGAGGTACGATGTAGGAGGGCTATCGCTACTGGATAGCAGTTCCTACAACCCAACCGCGAACTGTGGAAATGGTTGCTGGTACATGGGAACCTTCGGTCCTGGATTTAATGGAGGAGGTTGGAATATGGCCTACGAATGGCTCTCAGAACAAGATTCTGACGAGAAATTTGGTGAAAGACCTGCATTCGTATCTTGGTGGGATTATGGTTTCCAGGCATTGGATTCCGGAGAACATCCCACTGTTGCTGATAACTTCCAGTCTGGAATTCCACATAGTGGTGCTATGTTACTCTCTTCTGGCCAAGAAGACACACTTGCGATGTTTATCGCTACTCTAGCGCAGGGAGACAGACAGTACTCAGGAAATGGGGAATTTGGCAGCGAATTCTCTCAAGTTATCGAACCCCACCTGTCACCTGAACAAGTTGAAGAATTCCACGATATTCTATCACTCGGTCCTGGCCAAAAGCAATTCGTAATCGATCGTTCTTTGGTTCTAATCTATCAAAATGTACAGGAGACACAAGATTCCTCCTTTACTAGTGGAAACCTCAAAATTACTACAGATTTGATGCATGGTACTGTCCTTGATGAAAATGGACTTCCTACAGAACCAATGTGGTTTGTGTTCAAAGACGGTAAGCAGGTTGGTAATGCAACAACTAACGAGACTGAGGCCAAGACCATGTTCAACCAAGCCCGCGGTTCTAGCCAACCCTATGAGGAGGTTACAACCCACTACGAGATTGGCGGTTATAGGTACACTGCCGACTTAATCGAAAGTTATGATGACGTTTCTACAAACCTACATCGAGCAAACGCTAAGTTGGGTCTAGCCCGTGCTTTCCTAACTACAGCACTCACTCTTGATGAACTGGTGGAACTGTACCATGATATCTCTACACTGATTGTTTATGAGGTTCAGGATTACGGAGGTAGTTTGGGAGAAACTATCGAACGAAACAACGAGATTCGCTACTTCGCAATAGACGATAGGTTGTATCCTCTCGGTGGTGCATATTACGCTGACCAAAGCTATCATCGAGGTCAAACCACTGGAATTTTCTACGCTCCAACTACCCTTTCTGGACTGGACCCGAATCATTACATTGAATCGGTTTACGAAACTCAGCGCGGGGACCGCCCTACTGTCTTCATGAGTGCTGAGCGCTATGAGCAGGAGTATATGTCTGACGTTGTAAAGCAGCAATCTGGAGCGATGGAAGACTCTTCAGATATGATTCAACTTGTAGATATCCAATATCAACAAACAGAATCTTTCTTTGAAACTATGGTTGCTAGAATTTACGTTGGATACGGAACATCAAGTTTGGGCCTAATGGTTAATCCATCTCAACCTGGACCAACATGGGCCATCAGTGGAACTCCAGGTTCCCCACTAGAGAATGCTTTCCCTCTTCCTGGTGCGATGATGAATCACTTCGTCATAGCTAATTGGTACAATGACGGTTCCGATTCGCCTGATGAGGATAATAACAGTGTACCAGATATTTTCGATGGGGGCTATGCTGCAATTGGTCGAGCAAATTCCAATGTCAAGGTCGTCAAATATTACAGCGGAGCAACCCTAGAAGGTACTGTTGAATTGGATGGAATAGGACCTGTTCCAAATGCTAGAATATTGATTGAAAGAGATGCTTTCAGTGGTGAAGAGGTTGCCGATGAGAACGGAACCGTCACCGATCAAGATCCTAGAACTTACTGGGTTCCAATAGGGACGGTAGACGCCGATGAAAACGGAGATTATTCATTCACCGTTCCAGCAGGTAAGATTAGAGTTTCAGCCTTCTTTGGTGAACCCGATATCAGAGCTGCTCGTGATGAGTTAGCCAGTGGTTCTGGCGGTATGTTACAAGACGTAGCCACCGAATCAACTACTGGAGTAAGAAATGTCAACTTAATCACGGGTATACTGGGTAATGTGTCTGGGTCCCAATGGCTATCCGAGACCATCGTAAACGTCTCCGGTGAAGCAGGACATTCCAATGGTCAGATTGAGATTAATGCGGATATTATCGTAGAACCATCATTCTCCACCGGCCGATTAATTTGGAATGGTGCAGATTCATTTGACGGTCAAGCAATTACCGATGCTGTTGTCGAATTGACTCCTGTTTGGGATGAAATTCAGATGCAACCGATTATGCTAGAGACATCTACTGGAAGTGTCAACGGCCCAGACCTATCTTTCCAAGGAATCGGTCAAGTGACCTTTACTGGTGAAGGAGAGGTCATCAGCAATGGCCTGATGATAGTAACCGATTTCGTCGGTACACACACTCAGATGATTCTGAACGGCCATAGCCTAGCGGGATCAGGTGAATTTTCAGGTCGAGGAACTCTTTCAGGAGTGATTGATGGAGACGACACTGTCGACGGTGATTGTAATGAAAATGGCACAATGCCGGAGAACTTCTCGGTTTGTTTCCTTGCAAATGGTGACTTCCTGATTGAGGGCGCAATTAATGCAACTGGTAGATTTACATCCAATGGAACATCTTCATTCTCGCAAGAACATAATGGTTCATCTCTAACAGGAGCAGGTGTTTTCACAGTAGATGCCAGTAATGAAAATCTAGATTCCTACGGTACTCTAAATGGAACCGGTACATTCACCGGTGAGGGTGAATTTAGTGGCCCTATGGTTCAAGCTGGAACCTTCCACCTAGTCGATGCAATACCTGGGAATTACAATGTAGCAGTTATATTCAATGATGGTACTAGAATTGCAATTAGTGATGGATTCAATGTGCCGTTCCAAGGTGTTCCTTCGCTCCATCCGATCGATGTAGCAGGCGGATTAATTTCTGGAACATTAAGCGATGTAGATGGCAATCCTTTGTCAGGCTCCGTGACAATGATTCAAGTTGATTCTGAAAACGATACCATTCTAGGGGAATGCAGTGAAGTAATGTATGCTCCTTGCCAATTAACAGCCGATGAGAACGGCTCCTTTACGTTCGGGCCGATTGTTCCAGGAGAGTACATCTTTGAGTTAGACATGGATGAAGACGGGTTCAATGAGGTAGAACTAACTCATGAATTTGAAGCAGATATGGACTCGGAAGTAGACTTCCCTAATCCTATACCTACCGTATACGATTTGAGATTCTCATTAACTCAAATTGCCAATGGAACCCAAACCCCCGTGGAGAATCTAAACTTGACTTTGGTTAGGGCTGACAATTCGGCAGCCCCAGCACTTGCTGTATTCGATAATGACACGGGTGAATACTTAGTTGAATTATCACAAGGTGAGTGGATACTAAGCCATACCTTGAGTGATTCCGAACAACTATGGGAGCAAATTGATGTTCAATCTGACATTTCCACCTCCTTCATCTTTAGAGAATCAATGAATGTAGTTGGAACCGTCTTTTACGAAACTAATTCGGAAGTATCTGATTCAACAATTCAGGCAGAGGTTGTCGACTTTACTCAGGTAATTTTCCACTGGGAGAATTTCACAACAACCGAAACAACCGACGCAAATGGTGTATTCAATGTCGTTTTACCAATCGGCTCCGTTGTTGACGCTGCAGTCTTTGGTAACGTTCTCAATGTTGTCAACGGCACCCGATTCACAGTTGAGGAGGGAATGGACAATGTCACAATGATCGCCCGTCCAGGACACGATGTTAATGGTAATCTAAACCTCAATAGATTAGGTAATTACTACACTTCCAATCTAAAGGGTTGGGAACCAGTTACCGTATTCGCAATGAATGAAGACATGGATGCTGTTTGGCATATAGAAGCCACTCAAATAGGCTCTTTTAACACGATACTACCTCATGGTAACTGGACATTTACTACTGATTTAGATTGGCTGAATGCAAGTGAAGCTACTCTTCTGGTAGATGGTGAGAATGACACAGTAGAGGTGTACCTTTACCCAGACCCTTCATTTGTCGAGATAGATTTCTTCCTCGATAATAACGGAAATAACGATGTCACTAATGGAACGTCCGTAGAATATAGGTTCTCTATTGTTCCTTTGGAGAATACTGCTGGATTGACAACAGATGTACAAGCAGATGCTGACGAGTGGATCTCAGATGGCTTCGCAAGGGTGCCAGTTGAGGCAGGCTCATATCGTATTGACGTAGAAATTTCAGACGCTCGTGCAGGAGACCTTTTCGGAACTAGAATAATGACTGGAGACTCCTACTTTGAGGTTGGCTTCGGCGGTGAAGTAGTTAGTAGAAGCATTGGCTTCGACCCAGAATGGAAGGTTGATCTGACATTTACTAACGAAAGCGGCGGACCACTTGTTGATCAGTTGATTAGATTTATTGATACAGAAAATAGTGGCGAAATAATCACTCGTAAGACCGACATGAATGGAACACTAATCGACCACTTACCGGATGGAGAATGGATTGTTGTAATTGATTCTGTACAAACAGATACCGGAGTTTTCGAAGGTGTCCGAACCACGATCTCAGTCTCCGAACAAAACGCTAACGATGCACATACAATCTCAACTAGTGAACTCGCATCATTCTCGGTTAGAATTTCTGATGAAGATGGAGTTTATCTGCAAGATATGGAATTGATATTAACTTCTAATGATGGATTAGGGATGGTATATCTTGACATGACCGATGGTTCCGGCCAAACCTCTGGAACCATAACTTCGGGTTCATGGAATGTTGAACTTAACCAGACGGATGATAGGACTCGATACATCATTGAGTCGGTTGAATTGGTTGATGGGGGCCTCGTTGCGGGTGAGAATGAATTAATCGATATTATCTCATCAACCCACTATGAGTTATCTGGAACGATATTCTGGGACCAAGATGATGACGATGACGCAGATGTTGGAGAGGGTGTGCCAGATGTGGAAATTTTCTTGACCAGTGAAGGTCAAGATAACATTACTCAGGTAACTAACTCTGTTGGTGATTGGAGTGTATTCGTACCTTCAGATACAACTTGGCAAGTTTCGACCTTTAGGGAAGGATTTGAGCAAGAAGATGAAAACATAGCAATGTACAATCCGAACTCTGTAGAAATAGAATTGACAGCCGGATATGTGAATATCTTTGGAAATGTGAGCTACTCTGATTTAGCCAGTATCGGCGAAGAAGTGGATTTAATTTTGATTCCTACACATGGTATGGTACGCGAGCACGTAGTGCCTGACAAGGTCTACGAAGATGGAGTATGGAACGGTCAATGGAACGCTTCTGTCGAACCAGGTCGTTGGATTATACGAGCGACATTGGAAGAATCAAATCTTGTTGGAATGGCAAGCATTGAGGCAGACATTAGCGATGGTGGAAATGTAGACATCAATCTAGTATATGGTGGATGGCTACATCTTTCAACTCAATGGCTTGACTTTAATGGAACGCAGCATCATGCTTCTGAGATCGACCTAGAGGGCTCGGAAATCATCGACGAAGTGGAATTCACCCTGTCCTCCGGAGCAGGTGTCCGATGGGATGCTATATTGACCCAAGATGGCGACATTTCAATTCTAATGCCAAGTGGCATGATCGAAGTCGAAGCCGGCTTCTCCGTCGACCAGATGGGCCGTGTAATGGAATATACAGCTACTAAGTCAATTAGTGTTCCAGGTTCTGGAACCGATCTAACCGCCTCGGTAACTCAGGACTTATTGTTTGACCGAACTTCCAACCACACAATCAACGCAACGATAGTAGGCGTCACTGGCGGAGTACTAATCGAAGAAGGTGAATATTTCGATGTCCAAACCACACTTGGTGATGAGGGGGAATACGAATCAATCGAATTCACTATGTCTCTTGATTATCTAGGTCATGAGACGGTTTCAAGTTACACCGTATCAGGAAATGTTGCAGGTACTGATGGTCAATATTGGATGGTTGAAGCATGGGATCCGTCAATTGAAAATTGGACTAACCCTTTCACCTTTGAATTTGGTTTGGACAGCAACAACAGCACAACCTACGATAACCTGTTACTCCGAGTTACTCCAGCCAATCAATCGATATCTCAATCTCTTACTAATGGTCACACAGTAGATATCCGGTTCACTTCTGCAGACGGCTATCAGTTTGAACAGGAGGTAATTGTTAGAATTCCACAGTTCCACAATTTCGAACTAAGAGAGCCTTTGTTGGATGTTTACGGAGTTAGGCCAGGTGAAGAGTTGCCTATTCAGTTATTATTCTCAAATAGTGGAAATGGTGATGAGAGATTTGAATTTGAATTTGATGATACTCAACTCCCTCCTGACTGGGAACGAACAGGAGCCACATCGCACACTTTGGGCGCATTCGTTGATACAACCCACACAATCAAGGTAATCGCACCTGAGAATGCAACAGGAAATGAGGATTTCACTATCACTATCTCGGTTACTGACAAGAACAATGGTACCTACCCTCCAATAGCAATTAGAGTGAAAACTTCCCTACCAATAATTGAGATTACCAATGTGTACTCAAATGGCGATCCGCTGTTTGGAACAATTCACACATTTACTGTAGTTGTTGAAAATACTGGATTAGTCGATGCTGAGAAGGTCAAATTGGTGGGAACAGTACGTGGAACCGATGTAAATTCCAGTGTCACTCAAGATGTGTTATCCGGCGATTCTGTAACCTACCTTCTTGACATAGATTTGACAGACTTTGAGTCGTCTTCACAGAAATGGTTTGACTTTGAAATTGCAAGTGAAGACCAAGAATTCGGTGAAGAGCCTGAAACACTAAGCAAGAGATACACACTCAAGTCTCCAGCAGTAGATGATTCTACACCAACCACTGTAATTGGTATAATTCTAGCAATTATTCTAGTGTTCGTGTTATGGTACTTTACAAGATCCGGATCTAGAAGGCCCGGTGCGCCATTCTGACGTAACCAAGACTCCTTTTACAGCCTTGTTCAAGACAAGACCTCATAGGTGAAAACTGAACAGAATGAGTTAGTGATTGGTGAATGACTCTTGAAGATCTTGAGCTAATGCCTGAACCCGAAGATAGTCGGTTGCTAACCGCTGTCGACCCAGAAGCACCTGGGTATTCCGGTTCTGATTATGGCTTGACAGATCAAGAAGCGCGAGAGCTTCGTTGGCCATTAGGGCCAATGAAGGAGTTTCTATGGCCATGGGGTGCTGCCAGTTTTGCAGTCGGTACAGTGCTATTGTTGATGACTTGGTCATCTATTCAACCATTATTGATATCCTATCTACCCGATTCCGAATGGGCCTATGAGTCTTCAGGAATCAGGGAGTTACAAACTCAGGGATACTATGGCGACGGAGTGCATGTTTGCATAGTTGACACTGGAATTGATATCTCTCATCCAGATTTTGATAATGGTAATTTAGTTGGTTTCCGAGATTTTTATGCTGGAGATAACGACAATATCCGAGATATTGGAGAAGATTTTCATGGAACGTTGATGGCTGGTTTATTATTTGCAAATGGCACCTATGTTGGAGCGGCTCCAAGTGTTTCGCTCTCGGTAGCGTTAGCTCTTGGTCCAGAAGGAGAAGCAGGACAGTCAGATAGAGTCGCTTTGGCAATCCGTTGGTGTAGAATCTCTCAGGACGTTGATATCATTAGTCTAAGTTTGGGAGGTGAACCTGGAAGTGGAATGAGTAACCTCCAATCCGAAACCGTCGAGGCCGTAAATGAGGCGCTTGATGCAGGAATATTTGTAGTCGCAGCAGCCGGAAATAATGGGCAAAAGACGAACATAAATGACGTATCAATTCCAGCAAATATTCCGAGGGTAATCGCCGTTGGAGCCTCAACAAGCGACGGTCGTATTTGGGCAAATAGTTCTGTAGGATCGGCGCTAGACCCGTATTACAATGAAGAAAGGATTTTCCCTCATCAAAAGCCGGAAGTTATAGCACCTGGTGTTAGAATGTTCTCAACTGCCTCAACGGACATCACACCACCTTACGCCTATTCAACCGGAACCTCTGACTCCACGGTTATTGTAGTCGGAGCTCTAGCATTAATTCTACAAATTCACGGAAATGAAATGCAAGGTGAAGATGGAAAATTCGACGATGAGGAGATGACTAAGGTGAAGAGCGCTCTTGCAAATTCATCACTAAAGGGGCAACAAATTGATGCAATTCATTCGAACAAATCAGGCTACGGCGAATTGAATGCAGTTGCTTGGTTAGAAGAAATTTTAGTTGAATTTAATTTGAACAATTAACATCAAATCATGTCCACAATTGTTGAATCTAGCCTACGGCTAGTTAGAATCCTGTAAGCCCTATGATTAAATCAGTTCGAGATGCCCCAGACATATGATGAGTGCCCGAGCAAGAAGCCAGTTCCTAGTATTCCTAATGATGACTAGCACTATGTTGGCTTTAGTGGGTCCCGCTATACCAGTCTCTGCGAATAATGAAACTACCAGTGGAACGATTACTGGGATTGAGACATGGAGTGGAACACACCAACTTACTGGAGACGTTACCATCGCCGCTGGTGCTAAACTAATTATCAACCCCGGAACTGACATTTCATTTCCAAATGGTACAATGCTCGATGTTAGAGGCAACCTCTGTGCTGGAGTCGCTTCCTGTGGTTCTAATGGCAATGCCGCTTCAGGAAACCCGATTACCCTTACATGGTCAGACCCTGCGGTACCAAATGCGACTGGAGAATGCTATGGATTGGGGTCTGGAAGTTCACAAATATGGATTGAAGATCCATCATGTGGAGAAGGAATAATTCTTCGCGACACAATGGACTTGTCACAATCGGGCATGAGAAGTATGCATTTTGATGGAGCATGGGGCATTCCCTTCTATATTCAGCTGGAGTACGAATATCGATATGGTGCACTAATCCTAGACGGAGCAAGCCCTACTCTTCGAGATATGAGATTTGAAGATATCAACACAACTAGTGTATTAGCAGCGAATTTGGCACAACCCACTTTCATCGGTGGAGAGTATGTTGCTGGTAATGATGATGAGAGTGGGGTCACTGGCCAAGCGGTGCAAATTTATGGCGGCGGAACTCCAATTTCTCCTATGATTTTCCAAGATGCAAGCTTCCAATCAACCAACAAGGGCTGTGGAAATAGAGATGGAGGTAGGTCTGCTATTTGGGCATCTCAGACCTTTATTCGAGTCCAAAACTCCCAAGTTACTGGGGGGGATTTTGGAATAAGTATCAGGAACTCGGCTGGTAAGGTGACTAATTCCACTATTTCAGTCACCTGCAATGGTATCGATGTCAACAGCTTGAAGGCAATTGGCAATACTGAGTACGATGTAGAAATAGCAGATAATATCATCACAACAGCTGAACGAACTCCAATCACCGCATACTCTGGCGCGAATGTTCGAATTCACAACAATAACTTAGCAGGAGCAGCGGAAGGATCTGGAATTGCAGTGTATTCTTCCAAGGCTGAAATACACAATAATGAGATTGGACCAATTGGTGGTTGGAACGGTCTTTGGCTATTGGGAAGCTTTGATGTAATCGCTGAAAACAATACGATTTCAGAAACCGCTAGAGAACCAATTCTTGCCGGCGAATATGGAACTCAAGCCCCATCACCTACACCCGCACGACTCTACTTAGCTAACAATTCGATATCAACAGGAGGTGGAGAATGCTCCTCCCAAAAGTGGTGGGGTGGTTCTTTCACTTGCCCTGCCATCATGGCTCACAGGTCAGGAGCTACAATTGTAGACAACGAAATTAATGCAGGCGGAAATGCGGATGGAATTAGGGCCACAGGAGCTCTACTAGATGTTAGAAGAAATGTCTTCAATGTTCAAGGAACCGGTGCAATATTGCAACATTATGATAGTGGATTTGCAGATTCACAGCAATATGGAACATTGGCATTCTTCAGCAATAACGAATGGAATGGAGTAAGTGTGACTTACAACGTCTCCAAGTCTTCAGTAACCGTTCAATCGGAATATATCCCAAGCCCTCCACCGGATGAACATCCTGTTTTGCTTAGATGGGCAGATCAAGAAGCCTGGGTTCAGAATGGCTGGCAAAATGGAGTCATACCACACGAGGTAAGGGCTTGTGCTACCTGTGATGACTTCACTCCATACAATTTCCCTCTAGCACTAAATATGGACAATAACTCCACTATTTTCACCTTCTCTAATCTTTCAAACTTGGATTTATCCAAGGTAAAAATCGAAACCCAACCTACCAAATATGCAGTTCAGGTACAAAGGGCTGAACTGGTAAGATTCCAAACTCTCGTCAATGGACAACGAGTTGAAAATGCAAATGTGTTGATTGAAGATGCACTTGGAAATGACCTCTATAGCCTTGAGACAGACTCGGATGGATACACACCGTGGTTCTCTCTTGCCTCTAATTTCCACCTTGATTTCAGAGGCTTAGCCGGAGGCGATAATCCTGATGGTTTCGCTGATGATGAATACGAAGATTCCTGTTCCGATGGAGAGGATAATGACGGAGACTTACTACTCGATACAGATGACCCTGACTGCGATTATTCTGCCGGAACTAGAGAATTATCTCTCTACAGATACACTGCATATCGCTTTGGATATGGTATTGATAGCGGAGAGTTCACTCTTTCAGATACGACATACCAAGACACTCTTTTCTTAGATAATGATCCACCTAGTGTATCTGTAATTCAAAATGACGGGGATTCTTTCAGAAGAGTGGTCAATCTAACCGGTTCCGCTTATGATGGTACATGGGCCGGAATTTACGAAACAGACGAGTTAGCCCAATGGGATCAGAAAGGATTTGTCCATGCTGTAGAAATCAAAGACCCATTTACCAGTGATTGGAGTGCTACTGGATACGCCATAGACTCAAGTGGAGCAGAACCAGGATATGTGTCTCGAAATAATCACCCATTCAGTAGTTGGTATTACGAATATGATATGTCAGGACGGCAGGAAGGAGACTATACTTTCGAATTCAGGGCCTTTGATGGTCTCGAGTATTCCCCAATCCTAACTAGATCAATTAAGGTCAATACCGAGGCTCCAACAATCTCTGTTACTTCTCCGAGTACACAATCAACTCACTCTGATGGTACTGTAACATTCGAAGGAAGTGCACATGACCCCTACGGATGTCCTTTCGACTGTGGAACCGATATTGACCAAATCTATTTCAAAATAGAAGGCCCAAACTACAATGTCATAACTTCTACAGAAGGTGGCACGGAATGGTCTTGGACGTGGGATTTCAGCGGGCTTCCACGTGAATTAGCCACCTACACATTCACAATATGGGCCTCAGATTCCGACTTCTGCAAGGGATATATTGATGAGTGCGAAGTAGTGGTGATAGACTTGCAAATCGACAACCAAAACTCTCGCCCATTTGTCAGTCTAACTTCTCCTCAAAGCGGTCAGATATATGCAGTTGATGAGAAATCAATAATTAGCGGGGTAGCTCGAGATAATGATGGAGAAATAACTCGTGTTGATGTTGAGGTTATTGACGTCTCAAATGGATATATCAATGTCTTTTCAGGAGCCGTCACAGAAATCGAGTCTAATGGTTATTGGGAGATGGAATGGGACTCTAGATTGTTGACTCATAATATGCAATATCTCATCAAAGCAAGGTCCTATGATGGTTATGAGTACAGCGATTGGATGGAAGTTCAGGTCGTTGCAGATAATCCACCCGATGCAGACAATAGTAGACCAACCTTTGATGGAACGAATTGGCAAAGTGAGATTACTCTATACTGCGAATTCGATACAACTTCACAGAACCCTTGCACAACTATCGAAATTGATTTACTAGAATTCTTCGATGACGTAGATGGGGTAAATTCCCTTATTCTGTCTGTTTACGATGATCCTGCCAGATCATCAGATGATGAGTTTGGATTAGTAATTAACATAGGTATTGATGGTGTCGCATTCTACGACCCGAAGTCGATGGGATTCTACAACGAAGACATGGATACTTGGTCACTAAGTAATGTGATTTTCCTTGCCACCGACCCCTTTGGTTCAAAGGAGATTTCAACACCCGTTTCTTTCAATGTTGTTCCAATCGAATTCTATGTTGGTCCACCTGATCAAACCACTGCCAGTGATGATGAGTTAATCACCTTCAGTGGTTCTGGCTTACCCGGAAAGACCGTTAGGGTTACATTGGGTGGGATTCAGGTCAATTCTACAGTAGTACTTGAGGATTCTACATGGGAACTTGGCATTCCTGGAGCCATGGTAAGTAAGCCAGTTTCTCCAGTATTTTCCATTAGCGGCTCCGAATCAATTCAGGGAGATGAGATTTCACCTCCATCTAGCGATGGTGGAATCAGTCCTGTGATGATTGTTGCGATTGTTGCGGTTATAATCGCATTACTGTGCGCCACACTTTTCTTTAGTGGAGTAATCTCATTCGAAGAAGATGAAGATGACGAAGCCGATGAATCAGCAACAGTGGAATCAACGGGAGAATTAGTAAGAAGTGATGAGCACCCCGGTTGGCTTTGGGATCCGGAAAAAGAAGATTGGGTTCCCGATCCTGAGCATACTAGTGAATGAAGCAATATAGTCCGCCGTTCGGTTAATTTCTTGAGTGAGTGGAATCGCACCTAGTACAATGGCGTCCATGGCTACGACACGTCCTGGCGTTCAGGAACGAATTTTACTTCATCTCAGAGATTATGTGGATTACGCTGACAAAGTCGAGGTGCCATTTGCGATTTCTCAAATGGGTATTGCGAATGCAGTCTCCATTGCGCGATCAAACGTACCTCGAGCAATTTCTGGAATGAAGGAATCGGGCCATCTAATTGAAAGACAGGCTCACGTCACAGGAGTATCGCGGAAAAGGAAAGCCTACTTTCTAACTTCCGAAGGGGTAAGCCTAGCAGATAGCATCTGGGATAAGGCCAGTGAACAACCCGTTCGATTAATTCATCCAGATGGGAGAGCTGAAAATCTAGACCTTCAAACCGCCTTAGAGAGTACCGAACTCCCACTAAGACACGTCGATATTCTGAGATATCTAGATGATTCCGGTACACTAGACCTGTCTACACTATCACCGGATTTGATAGAAAGGGATCTATCAAAACATATTGAGAAACAACTAGTGAATTCCCTGAATGACCTACCAAGATTGCGGCGATTCTATGGGCGGAGCGATGAAATCGCCAGAATGGCCAATATTTTGGAATCAGAATCTACAACACTGCTTGTTCCTGGTATCGCCGGGATTGGAAAAACAGCACTAGCGGCCAAATTGCTAGAGCGTTTTACCCACCGAAGAAATCTACTTTATCATAGATGTCAGGATTGGGAAGGTTCCAGAGCGTTTCTAGAGGCCTGTTCGGAATGGCTCGCAATGATAGGAAACAACGATCTTAGCGATTATGTATCCTCAACACCAGTCCCACAAGTTACCATGGCAGTCAACATTATCGTCGAGGCTCTGAAAAATGCTCCCGCCCTCATCGTGATAGATGACTTACACAAGGTAGCGGATGAGAACTTCGTGGCGATTCTTCGAGGTCTAACTCTACGTGTGCCCGAAGCCGATGAATTGGGTCTGGTAATGTTCTCTCGTTCATTTAGAATGGTAGTTCCTGAAAATGATTCGAGTGGCAACTTGGTAGCACATTTTCTACCACTTGAGGGGCTAGACCAAGATTCTAGCAGACAAATTCTGACAGCTATGCCGGACATCGATCTTCAACAATTCCTTCACATCTATACTTTATCGAGAGGCCATCCATTGGTCCTCGAATTGATTAACAGAGGTAGTGTTGGAGAAACCTTCCACTCAACCCTAGAGGCTTTTGTTGAGAAGGAAATTTTTAGCAAATTATCAGGTCCACAAAAACGACTCCTCGGTGCTATCGCGGTATTTCGAGAACCGATGCCATTGCAGTCACTGAGTACCTTAGATGCTGATTTGGATTTACTGGACGACTTGGTGGAGAAAGGACTAGCCAGAAGGATTGACTCAGATTACTATGATGTTCACGATTTAGTGCGTGAATTCCTTGTCCGCTCTATGGATGAATCATTGAAGGCACAATTGCATAGCAACGCTGTAGAATGGTATCGAACAAGGACTGAAACTGCAGTAGAGAAGATTGAGTTTATCCATCATCTAAATGCCTCGGGAGATATGGATACTCTTGCCGATGTCTTACAAAAGGATGGTAGAGAGTTGGTTAAGTCTGGACATATCGAACTGCTAGGTATTCTGCGAGGTCTGGAATCGGATGGATTCAATGCTATTCAATGGGGTCTAATTCGTGAACTTAGAGGTGATATTCTCTCAATACAGGGTCGATGGGATGAGGCTGAAGAAGAATACGCGGCGGCAATTCCAACCGCAAAAAAGCACAAGGAAGCAGAGACACTTGCCAGATTACTTTCTGCTCGTGCTGATATCGCGATTAAACGAGGGGCGATGGATGACGCCCTCGAATTACACCGTCAAGCATTAGAAATTCAAATTGCAAAAAGAGATGCTGTTGGTGCCTCAAGATCCTACATCAACATGGGATATATTTTCCGTCGACGTAGAGATACTAGACACGCTTTGGAAGTCTATGGAAATGTGGAAGAATTGCTTGACGCAGAAACACATCCAAGTTTGATGGATGCCAGAGTACGGCTTGCATCAGCCTTCCTAGAGATGGGTGAATTAGATCGAGCTAGAGATCATGCAATGGCCGCACACGACGGAACAAAGGACAATGGAATGGATGCACTTCATGCTCGAAGCAGGGCTGTATTGGGTAGATATTATGCTCGAATGAAGGATAATGATTTAGCTTTACTTCACTATTCGGCCGCATTGGAAATCCTCTCTGAAGCAACAGACCCACACAGTGCAGTCGAGGTTGAAATGTTACTTGGCCAAGTGCTCAGCGATGCAGGTCGAAAATCCGAAGCCGCAGAGCGTTACTTGGATGGTCTTGCGGTTGCTGAAGCTAATGATTTCAGATTGTTACAAGGTGAATTACTGGCTAGGTTAGGTGAGGTAGAAAGTGATCGTTCTGCACGAATGAATTATCTTCAACGTTCCCTCACAGTATTTCGTGAATTAGGCGCTGTTGACCGAATGCGAGATGTCCAAACTGCAGTACATCGAGCAATTATGGGTCATTGATTTGCAATGTCAAATACTTCAATTAATTTGTTCTAATTCACCCTTTCCAAGCCAATTAGAAAACTCTGGTCCTTCTTGTTTAGAAATTGAAAGAACGCCATTGAATTTCTCTCCAATTTGGTGCAAAACTTCGGATTCTGCTAGGTGTGGCGCGTTATTTTTCTCAGAAAGGTGGCAGAGTACTATGCTAGTCAATTTAGGGTGTAAAATTTCAGCCAATATATCAGCGGTTTGTTGATTTGAAAGGTGCCCCCCTCGCCCTGATATTCGCTTCTTTAAAGAGGGAGGATATGGGCCCGAAATTAATCTATTCAGGTCATAATTAGCCTCGATAGAGATGTGTTCACATCCTGCTAAATGTTTCATTAATTCAATAGTCGGCTCTCCTAAATCAGTGACAATAGCGGCTCGCCTTCCGTCTCCATTACTTGCAATAATTGCAACATTATCTGCATCATCATGAGGTACAGGCACAGGTAGGAGGCTTAAGTCGTCGGAGATATGCAATCTTTCCAGTCCTTCAAAGGTTCTAACTTCTGAAATAGGTTCTAATCCCAACCGCATGGTCGTCTCAAGATTTGAGTATAATCTCGCATCCCATTTTTTGGAGGCCCGCGCAGCAGATTTGGAATGGTCCGAGTGATGATGACTTACGATAATTGCATCTATTGAAGATGCTTTGACGCCCGCCAAAGCCAATCGTTCTTCCATCTGTTTTAGAGAAAATCCACAATCCACAATGACTCTTGTATCACCTGTCGAGATCAGTGTGGCATTTCCACGACTACCACTCCCTAGGTGTGTTATCTCCAAGCTCATAAAACCAGTTTGCAGGGCGCGGCCGTAAGGTCTTCAATGCAACCCCAAATGATAGCCCCAATCGTCCACAATTCACACCTCTCTCACGTACGCGACGGCGGAGCCGTCGGGCAATTGTACAGGGTTAGTGTCCGAACGACGCTCCATCACCGTCATAAGTCAAACAAGAGCGCTGATGAATGTCCACCAGAGGTCATACCATGCGACGCAAGCAAACTGCGTTCTTCGTCACATTGTTGATTTTGAGTAGTCTGTTATTCGTTTCTCAAACTCGACCACAGGCACCAGTGTCATCCGTGGACCCGCCAGATTTACCGGGTTCTGGGCCGATGGCTGTAGATCAGGATGAAGATTTAATCCCCGATATCCACGAAGTGATTTTTGGCGAAGCAAGACATATCGACACTCCGTTTGGAGTTGTTGTAGTTGAGGGATTAGATCCAATGAATGGTTCGGATAACGTTACCGACTTTGATAGAGATGGAGCGAGCGCTCTGATGGAATATTGTTGGCCATGGACATTAGAAACCTGCTTTACAGAGCGTCTCTCATTGACTGGTAAATCTCCGGATGAAACCGAATCCGGATTTAGGGAATATCTTGACCCTAGAGAATCAGATACCGACGGCGATGGTCTTCCAGACGGATATGAAATCTACATGTGTACAGAAGGAGGAGCAGGTTATCAAAATCAAGCCACTAGTGAATGGCATTGTCTTTACTTTGATCCATTGGACGATTCGGATGCACTTGAAGATGCGGATTTATGCACCGAACAGGCTAGTGAATGGGGTTGTGGGGATGGTTTTGATGTAAATCGAGACGGTGAAATAGATCTCGATGAAAGATACACTAATTCCGAAGAATATTGGTTCGGCACACCAACAGATTGGCTCACTGAGAGGGATGGTTTGTGGTGTGCTGGAAAAATGCCCAATCTACATCCTGACGCCTGTCAAGATGAGATTCAGAGGCCGACTGGCGACGATGGATGGTTGGGTAGTGACCCTCGTCGCATGGACTCCGATCATTATACTTGGAGTGAATTAATTCCAACCAGTCTGGCAGTGCCCGGAGATGGAATCCCTGACGGTTGGGAGGCATACCATGGTCTTGATCCAAGAAATGCAAGCGATGCAACGTTGGACTCAGATTCAGATGGTTGGGATTTAGATCGAGACGGTTTTATCATTCCTGATTCATCAATTGCAACCGCTCGCTGGGGGGAGGCTTTCAGCAATTATGAGGAATATTTGATTCACATGGATAGCGGTCACTGGGTCCGTTCTGGATTAAGAGGCACCATCTTAACTGGTCAATCTGATGAAATTATGCTATTCGACCAAGGAACTAACCCTATGTTGGTGGATGGAAGAGTACACACCGTTCTATCTGATAATCCACGAGATCGCCTATTGGTTGGTTCTGCTTATGGAATAACGGCAATCGATCCATTTGGTGGCATATCTACGACTTTTGATTTACCGAGTGGTATGGAAATGTTTACCATGATGCGTTGGAATCCATCCTCTGTAGATTACCTAATCTTAGGAACCAACCATGGGATTCATTCGCTAATTCTTGAAAATGGCTTACCACAGATGGAAACATTGACGGAATCCAACTTAGGGCCTATTCAAGTCATTGAACCTCTACAAACTGGTAGCGGGGATTTGGATTTGATTATACTTGGACACGGCTCAAAGGCGTGGAGAATAACAATTTCGGAACCATCCTCTGGAATTGGCAATCCAGACTTTACCGAAGCCACTGCAATAGAAGAACTTACAGAAATGTTAGACGAGGCCGATGCCTCATTCACAGAAGTAATCCACGTTCCTATGGCCGGTAGAGGCCCAATGATGATTGTTGGAACAGATAGTGGTATGATTCGCTGGGATACCACTGATGGCACTCCTTCGATAGGTCAACCTTTCTGGATTTACACAACAGAAGACGCAGAAGAATATGTTCAATTTGCTGACCTACTGAATCAATCAAAGTCGGCAGTGGTTAATGTCATGGAACTAGCAGGGCCAGTAGCTACAGACGGCTCATTAGAGGAAGTTACTGGAGTTTGGCTTGGAACACCGGGTGGAATCCACTTGATTGATTTAGATCTGTTTGTCGGGCTTCCGAAACAGGCCTTCAACACCGATCGAATGTTCAATCTAGAACGCTGGGAAGAAGGTGCCAACGACATCCATTCTATTCACGCAATAGATGGACAGATATTGTTAGGTTCAAGGGACGGAACATGGGCTCTCGAGGGGGGTTCTCAAGGCGTCCTAGGGATTTTTGAAAACCAAACAAGGTTGCCGGGGCTTGTCATTTCGCTAACTACCTTCATTCACGATGGTAACCAGTATTTGTTTGCAGGAGTTTCTCCTGGTGAATACATGAACATCATGCCAATAAATCCTCAATCTATCGATTCTGACTTAGATGGAATGCCCGATGGGTGGGAGTTTGCCTATGGGCTTGACCCCACAGACCCATATGATCGATTTAGGGATGCAGATGCGGATGGAGTGTTTTTCGATATTGATGGAATCAGTTTCAACCGTGAATGGTCCAACCTCGACGAGTATAGATTCATCAACATAAGTGAAGGAGGCTTCAATGGCACAGATCCAAGAAACATCGACACTGATGGTGATGGTTTAACCGATGGAGAGGAATATTGGGGTTGGTTTGCAGACTCTACAGATTTCTCATGCCATTACCTAAACGAGGAATATATTTGTGATGATGAAGTTGGAGAGGATGCTCTAGAGGTCCACCTCTCAGGCTGGTTAAACTCTGGCGCTGGAGGGGGCACTGACGGCCCTACAGACCCAACCAGTTTAGACAGCGACGGAGATGGAATGCCAGATGGCTGGGAAATTGAACATCGCCGCTGGATTGGGGATGTATACACTGGTGGTAACCTTTGGACACTAGATCCGAGAGATCCCTCCGATGCAACCATGGATGCCGACGGAGATGGCTTGGATAATCTCTGTGAATACAACTGGGGTCTCTATGTGGAAATTGTGTCATTAGAGGGTTTACCGACTCACGGAGAAAACGCTAGCGCGGCTCAGAGTTGGACGAAGACTGATCCAAATAATCCTGATTCGGATGGTGATTCCTTACCAGATGGTTGGGAGGCTCGTTATCAATGTACATGGGGTAGAAATAATCGTGGAATTAATCCACTAAATGGTTCAGATGCTCTAAACAACCCAGATGGAGACGGTTTTGATGTCAACCATGATGGAATCTTAGATCTAAATGAGAGTCTTGTGAATTGGCTTGAATACCACCTTAAGGACCAAATCATCTATTCAGATAGAACCGATTCCGGTCTCAATTTCCCTGAAAATTTCACAACTTTACTTACTCACGAATCCTGGTTAGGCTTTGCTGGGGATTCGTTCGGAGCCCAAACTAGCACAGCGTATCGTAGCCTAGTTAATAGCACAACCAGTGAGGACGTCGGTGCCGCTAATCCTCTTGATTCTGATTCGGATAGAGATGGTATTCCAGATGGATGGGAATTCTACCACGCACGTTGGAGTTTGTACGATGAGTCTTGGACATTAAATCCTGTGAATGAAGGAGACCAGGTTGGAGATCCCGATGGAGACGGCATGAATAATTGGGAAGAGTACAACGTTATTGATGGCAATTTAAGTGAAATAGACGACCTTACAACAGTTCCTCAATTCTACTTGCTACATGTCGGGGGTGAATTGCTCGCTACTCCTTGGTTGTCGGCAGAATCGACGCTATCCTTTGGAACATTCCTCAGTGAAGAAGACATACAACTCAGAGGGTATACTGCCGACCCCAATGAACCCGATACAGATGGAGATGGGTTGCTCGATGGAATTGAATTAATGTTCACTAGATGGAATGCAACCGATGAGACCTGGACACTAAATCCACTGGTTGCTGGTGATGGCAACTACGATTCAGACCGCGATGGAATCACAGACTTAGTAGAACTGAACCTTACTAACAAAAATCCACAGAATGGTGGCCTATCACCTCCCGACGCACCTAGATTATGGGAAGAGGCGGAATCTCTAGACCCCGATGAAGCTGTAAATCGTGTCTATCGTATTCTCTTCAATAAGGAAGGTAGAGCTGAGATTGCACTAGAGCAATTCGATGATTGGCAAAATGGGGAACCGGCCAAACCCCTTCTTCTTGCTTTACTAGGGATAACCGATCCAAATTCTGATGATACCGATCGAGACGGTATGAGTGATGGATACGAGTATTGGTTTACGGAATGGGATTTGGAAGATAACATTTGGACAATGAATCCACTCACAGATACCGATATTCATGTTGATAGTGATGATGATTCATTCGATTGTAATGGAGATGGGTATATTTCGGATTCTGAATCATTCGATAACTTGGCTGAGTATGATGCTCGTGTATATGGTAAGCGCTCGGCTATTGATACAATTCCAAATGGAACAGGTTTGGTATCTTACGGTCAGGATACCATCACTGCATACATGCAAGAAAGAGGCATGTCTGAGCAGGCAGCAGCAGATCAATTGTGGATTCTATTTTCGACCAAGGATATCGAATCAAGTGATAGAGTCGGGCTGATTAATGCCATAGATCCAGATAATTTCAATTTCAGTCTAGCCGGTGTTTCCGATCCAACACATCCAGACTCCGATAGCGATGGCCTGCCCGATGGTTGGGAATTCTGCTACTCAATCTACGGAGAATGGCTACCAGTTAACGACTATCGCTGGTCACTAAACCCGCTAAACCCATTGGATATTGATTATGACCCAGATGCCGATGGTTGGTATGACAAAACAATTTTTGACACACCGGCTGAACAAGGTGTTTGGGAAAATAGAGAATTCACACCAGCTCGCGCCAATCAGCAAATTCTCCCTTCAAACTCTGAGTTGTACTTCACTAACCTAATGGAATACAATAACGGAACTCATCCATTAGATTTGGATAGTGATGACGATTCAATGGTAATGGAGCCTGTATTCAGCGGTGGTATAGTAGTTGATTATCTGCAGAATCTCAATCTTTCAGATGGTCGTGAGGTGTTCAAATATGGAACTAATCCTCTTGACAATGATACCGACGGAGATATGATGCCTGACTTTTACGAGTATTATAGAGGCTGGAATGAGACCAACGATAATTGGTCATCTTATCTAGAAATCTCCGTAGTCTGGTATCAAGTAACCCCGAATGTTTTGAAACCGGTTACAGTCAATGGAGGCTCCATCGCTAGACCGGATCTCGAGTATACCTGGTTCACCCACGACGCCACAGATCCTAGCGACGCCGGTCAAGATGCAGACAATGATGGGGGTTGGGATTGCACAGGAGGAAACTGTGTCTATGTTCCCTACAATAATTTCCAAGAATATTACGGAGTTGTAAATGCAACCCTTTCCTCGCCAACATTGGTTCGACAGGCCAACCTCTACGATTGTTCCGGTAATATCGTCCAGGAGTGGTGGCAACTAAGAGAATCACTGCTTGGAACATGTGGGGGCGTTGCTGCGTTACAGAGTAATTACATGAGAATGTACAAAGTCAATAATGAGGATTTACTCTACGCCTACATCGTAAATGATAATGATGTGGATTATCAATACCTAGATGAGTCAGATGACGAGATTCTGGTCAACGGTGCTTGGACAGACAATTACCAACGCTTTGCTGGAGACCGATACCACTATCCAAACACCGGTTTGGGCGAATTTGTTTGGGGTTGGTGGATAATTGATATAGATGGAGACCAAATTGCCGACGGAACAGACCCAACAAATTGGGATACAGATGGCGATTGGGCCAACGATTACTTCGAAATCGAGGATGATATGTTGGACGGAGTTCGCGGTAATTCAGGTTCTCCGATTCGATATGATGACCGAACAACAAATTGAGGGCAACCTATTCGGTTTCTTCATCAGTAAGGTTTGCGTGGATTGACTGTGGACGAGAATGCCAAGATGCCAAGGGTTGATACCCCGGTCGAGGAAAGATTACTATTTCTCCAAGAAAACATGGTGAATTTTGTCAAGCAATACAACTTGCCAGTAATCGAAGTTTCCTTGGTGGTATCAAAATACATTAGAGTGCTACTAGAATCACTCGAACGGGCTGCATCCCAGAGTGGTGAAACAATTCCTGTGAACATATCTCAACCTTGGGAAATTGATACTGAGTTTGGTGCACCAACAATAGATTCGTTTCCTTTGGATAAGCTACTTGGAACATTAGATGAAGATAGAATGGACATTCTAGATACGATGATGAGGGTAATCATCAATGGTGCGGAGATTCCATTTTCATCAGCACTAACCTTACTTCGGGATTGGGAAATGCGATTACGAGTTCAGATGGCTGAAGCAACAAGCCCAGGACATCTGTTCAGTCCAATGGAAATCCCAGAAGGGTTCTAATTTTTCTTGACGCAATAAGGGCAAGATTTGGCAATGACATATTGATCACTTTCCATCTCTTCTTCCGTCAATGGCTCTCGGCAAGCCCAGCACATCTGAGTTGTTGTTTCCTCCAATGCTGGGTCGAGAGCAACCCTTCTGTCGAAAACGAAACAATCGCCGTTCCAATGATCTGCGCCAACCTCTTCGAAGTAACCAAGGATTCCACCTTCTAACTGTCTGACATCCGACCAACCTTCCTGCATCATCACCGCGCTTGCCTTTTCACAACGGATACCTCCCGTACAGAACATAACTACTGTCTGATTCTTGTCAATTTCAGAATCTGCTACTGCACTAGGAAACCCTCTGAAAGTCGATAAGTTGAGGTCTATTGCACCCTCGAAAGTACCCAATCGGACCTCGTAATCATTCCTTGTATCTAGGACGATAATGTCTCTTCCTTCGTCTAACCATGATTTGAATTCTTTAGGCGTGATTGATTCCCCTGTTGATTCTGTAGGGCGAATTGAATCTAGACCAAGAGAAATAATTTCATTCTTTAATCTTACATTCATTCTCCTAAATGACATTATATTGCTATAGGATACCTTGAGGGGAATCTCTAGGAACCTCTCGTCAGATTCGAGAAATCGCATAAAGTGGTCTATACCCGATTGATTTCCAGAGAGAAAGAAGTTGATTCCCTCATGACTTAGCAAAATTGTACCCAGCAACCCTGCTTCGTCACAAGTAGATTTGAAGGGAGCCCGAAGTTGATCACGGTCTGGAAGGTCAACAAAACGATATCCGGCTATATTGACGACTTCACCTGTCACGCGCTCACCTAACTGGACTCTGCTCGAGCCACTATACCGCTTGAAACCCACCATGCATCGCCTATGGACCAAATGTATAGTACAGGCCATAATATTACAGTCAGAAGTAGAGGGAATTGAACTGCGAACCAGCTAGCAGCCTTACGATGTTGCCGATTGAAATGTTGTCCGATGAATAATAAGGGTACCAAGGCCAAAGCAATGGCGATTAATGGCCTCAATGCACCCCATGGGCCGATACCTCCACTAATTTCGTACCAAATCACTTTGACGACACCGAGAGGGCCTACGCCATCCTCATCATCCTCGACGACTTCAACGACGTAATCCGCGCCCATCACCCCTTGGTCGGGCCTGTGGTGAATGAATATGACGATTCTCTGACCACGCAAGGCACAACTACGGAGAGCCCTTCGGTGGCACGTGCAACCGAGAGTTCTACTGACTTCTTTTCCAGCATTCGGAGGGCACATTGAGAATATTTCGAGTAAAATAATGATGGCTGTAGAATCTAATGGGATAACTGGAATTTCATTAGTAACGGAATTATTGACATGTGATAAGGGGGGATCACGAAGAGTATCTGAATTAATTAATCAGGGAGAGAAATTTGACGCTATCATTCAATTGGGCTTAGCCGAATCACGAAAGATAATTTCATTGGAACGTTGGGCTCACAACCAATCTAATTTCAGAATTGCAGACAACTCTGGAAGATTGGTTGATGAGGTCGTGGTTGAGGGGTGCCCATCAAGGTACGAAACAACAGTTTCAAAGCATGTTTTAGACGAGGAATTTGAAAATGAAGATGATGTTATTTGGAGTGAATCAGCAGGAGAATTTGTCTGTAATGAAACAATCTATAGGACATTAAATTCGATATATTCAGCGGCCGAAAAAACTCCAGCAATTTTTGTACATTTACCACCTGAAACTGAAGTATCATTTACAAGACAAATAGAAGTTGTTACGCGCCTTATCCAAACACTCGCAACAAAACCGAGGTTAGAAGTCGTAGGTGCACTTTTGTTTGATTCTCAGGGGCGGATACTGGCCTGTAGAAGACCTCCCGATGATGTCTGGTCTGGATGGTGGGAATTCCCTGGTGGAAAGATAGATGTCGGTGAATCGGAGGAGGAGGCTTTACGCAGAGAAATTTCCGAGGAATTGGGAGTCAAAGTAAATCCCAATCGAAGGGTTGCTTTTGTAAAACATGAGTACGAGGATCGCTTTGTCAACTTGTACATCTGGGATTGTGGTATTGTTGACCCGCAATCGGTTGACCCTAAGGAACACGATTTGATTAGTTGGTTAGACCAATCCTCTCTAAATTCGGTCAAGTGGCTACCCGCTGACGAACCTCTGATTGAAGAGTGGATGAAATCAGGAATCCCTCATTCATGATGTGAATTCATTGTTCTTCTTCCTTTATTGTCAAACCACTCGGATGGAGTGCCATCTTGCTCCATACGCAGGTCGTCACCTAGACTTCTGGGAACGTTATGTCTTCCCTCATGCCATGTTAGTTGCTCAATCCACAAACCTAGACCTTCACCCTGCAAAGAAACCTCCATAACTCCTCCAAGCGGAATTTCATCAACGACAAAGGCGACTTTCCCTACAAATGCAGCCTGTCTAGATAATTGAAAGTGAGTATAATCATCTTGTAGATTCATCGTCATCGCATCAAATGCAGTATCTAGTATCCGATTTTTCGAGCAATTCTCGATTACTAAGGATAGGGATTTAGATTTCCCAGAAAGTTCGCTAGCTTCGCGGCTAATTGGAGAATTTTTCTTGCCCGCAGTAATTTCACAATCCCAATCAGGAAATAATGACTTGACCGACCCCTCAACTAGGAAAATATCCTCGTGAGTTTTGACTACGGTAGAGACTGTAATGTCCGGTTCCATGTTAACCCGAGGATGTGTGTAGGTCATGATTGCTATGGATAATCACGCTCCCATGTTCACGAATAATTCAAACCATTGATTTGGGAGCCGCGAGTATGGTACAGCGCTCTCCGCTGATTAGCGCGGGATTGCTTCTAGCACCTACGATCTGTGTGGTTGCTCTTAGATTCGGTCTTCCAAACATTGAGGATTTACTCAAACAAGACATCCTTGCACAAGCAATTATTCACGGAATAGCGATAGTTTTGGGCATAATCATGTACTTGAGGTATCGAGTAGTTGAGGATCACGAATATCATCGCTCCAGTGCTATCAAGGGTCTATCGAGTATGTACCGGCTTGAAGACAAAGGGTTGTGGAGTCGAGGAGATGCTGCATTGGAAAAATTAGAGGCTCAAGCCCGTAGCGAACCAAGAGGAAGAGCAGGTTTACGATTCCAAAAGAGAATGAGTGGAAGAATATCGGATTTGAATAAGGAAGGGGCTGAAATTGAACTAGATTCGGCAGATTCTCGAATGGAAGTAGATGTTCAGGTAGAAGGGGTCTCATATAATCCTGAGTCAGACTCAACGGAATTAGAAGATTTCACCAAACCCACCGGCGCCCTTGGCGCCAGTGCAGAAGCCTCCGCTCAGCGACGCCTTGCAAAGGAATTGGCTCGTCGAGAAAAACAAGCCGCGAAAGATGAAAAGAGAGCAAAGAAAGAGGCGCGGAAGGAAGCCAAGGCTGTAGCAAAGGCAGAGAAGATTGCTGCTAAAGCGGCTGCAAAAGCCGAGAAAGAACTGGCAAAGAGAACAGTGAAAAACCCAGCCCCCCAAACCAACTGGGACGCGAAGGAAGGCAACCAGTGGCAACCATCAGTACCATCATCCCTCGCAAAATCTGTAATTCCCTGTCAAGATTGTGGGTCCGTAAACAATAGTGGTACCGCATACTGTAGTAGTTGCGGCGCTTTCCTCTAAGCAGTCCAATGGGTTGAAAACAGGCGCGCGGGAGCAATTGGATGTGGTGGTCACTTGAGTCAGAAGAGGGATTACTACGAGGTTTTGGGAGTAGGCCGCAAAGCATCTGCCTCGGATATAAAGAAAGCCTTCCGTTCAAAGGCTAGAGAATTTCATCCGGATAAGAACCCAGATGACCCTGACGCGGAAGCGCAATTCAAGGAAGTTCAGGAGGCTTACGCTATTCTCTCTAACCCTGATGAGAGAAGAAAGTACGACATGTTCGGCCACGATCGTCCAGGTGGTTCTCCTTGGGGAGCTGGAGGATTTCAAGGAGTCAATATCAGCATTGACGACCTATTTGGTGGTGGTTTTGATTCTATTTTCTCATCCTTATTCGGCGGTGCTTCTCGACAACGGTCATCTAGAGGTACTGACCTTCTTATTCGCCACGTAATTAGTTTCCAAGATGCCTTCACTGGTGTTGATGAGGAACTAGAAATCGATGTACTCAATAGTTGTATAAGCTGTGATGGTAGTGGTTCACAGAATCCTGAAGGAGTTAGGGTATGTCCAACATGTGATGGAAGAGGCCGGCTTACTAGAGTAGAAAGAATAGGTCCTTTTCAACAACAAGTTACACAAGATTGCAGAGCTTGCGGAGGAGATGGCCGGATTATTCAAAATCCGTGTAAAAGTTGCTCGGGTGAAGGTAGAGCAGAGCAGCCCAAGAAAGTCAAATTCACAGTTCCTGCAGGTATAGATAGTGGAACAAGATTGAGATTGAGTGGTCATGGAGAATCCCCTAGGAATCCAAATGGAAAACCCGGTAATCTGTACATCGAAATTGAGGTAGATGACCATGATTGGTTTGAAAGGGATGGTTCCGATTTGTTAATGGCTCTTCCAGTAAGTTTTGTCGACCTTTTGTTAGGAACAAATATTGAGATCCCACACATCGATGGTTCCCCTCTCAAAGTCAGTATCAAGGCCGGATCAAAGCCTGGCGAGACGGTCACAGTTCCAAATCGAGGCTTGCCTTATCCAAGAGGCGGAAGAGGCAGGGGTGCAGTCATGGTTCTGCTTAAACTCGCAATGCCTGACAAATTATCCCGCTCCACGAAAAAGCAACTACAAGAGTTGAGAGATGACTTGGGTACAGGCGCATCGGTTACCGATGACATAATCGACGAAGCGCGTGACAGACGCCGCTCATGACCAGTCAAGTGCTCGATTTGGAACTGCAGCCAATGGTTCCCCATCGACCAACCCTGAAAGATGGAATCCAATATTCGAGGGCTCTCCGGAAATGGTCAATCTCAGGAAAGTACTAGTCTGAGGAGACAAAGAGTCCAAGAAAATTTCATCTCCATTGAAGAGATGTTTAGGAGAAACTTCTGCAATACTCACGCTTGTACCTTCAGGAGCATAGACTCGCATTGCCGCCAACTCCCAAGGAGAGTCCGCAATATGAATTCCAAGTAACATGGTAGCTTGTCCTTCAGTAATTCTCCAAGCACAAATTTCCACTTGTTCTGTATTGTGTCTAAGTAGAGGCTCCCCCCAATCTTCGACTACAGCCTGCCAAGGACTATCTCCAAGTTGATGAAGAGCAGAATCGATGACTTGTTCATTAATTTCCTCTTCCGCCAGTAGCGCAGTCAAGCGTTCACGTAATCGTCTTAATCTGCGTAATTCATGCTTCTCAATTTCAATTTGGTTAACTCCATCTCTCCAAAGATTACGATTCCAAAATATCACTAATAGGGCAGGGGCTAGAAGGAAAACTCCAGCAAATATGTAGTAATCCATGAATAGGTCTGACTGATCGGTGAACAAATCTGGATCAATCTCGATAACATCTCCACCATTTTCCAGTTTGAATTCATAATAGGTCAAACTCGCCTCACCTATTTTTTCTACACGAATAGCGTGTATACCGGGCGGCACATCGATTAATCCTCCGTCCGATGAATTCATGATAGCCCATGATTCCTGATTTAGGACTAAAATTTGATAATCGACTGGTTGAGAATTAACTCCATCAATTTGTAATCTTGATCCATTTGGCGAAGTGACCTCAAAAGCGAAAACATCTACAAATTCATCCTCTAGCATGCTTGCGCCGTTGCTAACGTTGAATTCAATTAGTGGCCATCGACTTAGATCGTCAGATTCAGTCCAGAGAAAGTCAGGGGCATCTCCTATATGATTTCCATCACTAGGGCCCAACGAACTGAGCATGATGGCCCAAGCAGATGTAACACCCTGAGTCGTCAGACCAAATTCTACTGAGACCGTGTGTTCTGTAGTCGCAAACACGTCGCCACACCCGCTCTCGGTTCCTATACTCGTACCGTCCACTTGGTGTAGCGTGACTACAACCTCGACATCATCTGTGAACGAACATTGTGGAAAGAGGCGCATTTTGGATCCGGAGGCTATGAGCAGGGAGTCACCCTGCGAGTCTGAGCCGGCAATGTGACCGTAGTAGAGTAGAGACGAGTCTCCGTAGAAGGGCATGGCCTCGCCGTGAATCCACGGGTTGCTCAACTCCCCTCCACCTGGGGCTTCGGTTTCATCATCGTAACGAATAATCTCGAACTCGTACGGCGAGTATCCTTCCTCTGTCGAGCGAACAAGGCGTATCCACAGTTCCCCCTCGGAGGGATACTCAAAGTAGCCCCCCATATCTGACTTATCGAGAGTTTCAACGAGGGACTTCGACTCAGTCCCTCTATACCATATTTCGATACCGATGTCATTAGACCCCCTTAGGCCATTGAGCAGAATCACGTCTCCGGAATCTCCTGCAATCATAACGGAGTCCTTGTCACTCTCGTTCTCCAACGCTCCTACGTACAGAACTCCCTCGGAGATGAGATCTATCGCACCGCAGAAGTGCATTTGACACGGCGAAGCGGTGTCTATCTTAGGGTAATTCCCTTGGCCTCCGGGGGGAGGTACGATGTTAGGCAAATCCTCGTGTTCTGTCCATTCATCCATCCAGCTGAGTATCACTTCTATACGTACATCCGAATAATCCGTGCCGGATTCGACAATTAGTCTCCAGGACACGTTACCATCTGCCCAGCTCGACCATTCCACGAGATGAGGATCTTCGTGACTCTGTTCAACCCCACCTGCAAAAACAATGAGCTCCATTCCTAGACAGCCAACTTTCACGCACTCAACTTGGATCCAGACAGGCCCAGTGGTACTGAACGAATCTTCCCAGAGCACAACCTCTGAATCATCGTCTGCACTGACGGAAGCGCTGAGCGCAGCCAGCACAAATAACACAGCCAATAGGCCTGCTCCGGCTTCTCGCACATCGCTCCGACACCACTTCACCTTAGAATGCTTCAAGCGACCCGCATCGTTAGCGGCCTCGATGAGCGAGGGTGCTGAAGAGCGGCCGCTGGCGCGTAGTGTAGTTGCAAGACAGCGATTTGCACGTATTTTCTCCCTAGGAGACAGAGCGTCTCCATCCTCTTGGACTCCTGGATTGGTGGTTTCTCTGGAGGATCCCGAAATACCTCTATCATTTGCAGCATTACGAATAGACAGGGAATCCAGCACAATTCCAGCCACAATGTCTATGCAAGTACTGGGGGATTTATGCTTCCCATTTGGGCAACTTGAACTTTGGCAAGCAGGAGAAGGGCTAATCCTGCCGTCTAGCCTAGTCGAATCCGATAGTGGACAGAAACCAATTGGAGGTCAATTATTGCCTGTTTCTTGGCAATCTCTTCATCATGATGCGAATTTATTGGACGATGCGCTGGAACCATCCGTAGTCTCCCTTATCGATGCACCTCAACTTGCAGAGCGTCCTGGTAGATTGGTTGAGGCACTCGATGCTATCAGACGTCGATTTACCACCTCCCTGATTTGGACACCTGGTATAGGAGGTCCAGACAATTGCGCTTTACTATCATGGATGGGCGTGGATCTATTCGACTTCTCAAGGTCTCGAGAAGCAGTCGCACGTGGAGTCTTACTAACTGAAGACGGACCTCGTGAACCCGAATTCACAGCAGGAGAGAAAGCCGATTTCCAGAATCAAGTTGAGGCTTGGCAAAGAGCCCTCGCAGCAACGCGTTCTGCCATCAGAGATGGTACAATTCGTCAGCTTGCAGAACGACAGTCATTGTCTAGTCCTAGATCTGTTGAGAGACTTCGCAGACACGATTCAATGATGGCTGAGAAGGCAGGCTTAGATGCTGGTTCTGCAGGACTAGAAAGCGTAGTTCGAGAAGGAACTAGACTACTATGCCACTCCTATGCAAGCAGGGACGACCCACTCATTAGAGATTGGAGACGTCGAGTCTCGCAATTGCACACCCCCCCAAGTCATCAAACCAAGATAATTGTCTTGCTACCTTGTTCGGCTCAGAAACCATATCGCCTGTCTCAATCACATCGCAGATTCCAACGAGCTATTCCAACAAGAGCTGTCAACGAAGTCATGGTTACTGCACCATTGGGGCTGGTTCCAAGGGAATTAGAGGACTTTTGGCCAGCAGCTCATTACGACATTCCGGTTACGGGTGATTGGGATGTAGATGAATTGAGAGTCATCCGTGAAATGGTTGGGGAATATGCGAATAGGAATGGATTTGAATTAGTCATAAATCATTCAGGAATAGAAATAGTAATTCCAGAAATTCATGTTATCGATACACGCCAAGGTGAATCTGCCGGATCGCAGACTTCTCTTGACAGATTACAACAAGCAATAGAAGATGCCAGTAAAGAATTCGAATTATCGAACCCGAAGGAAAGTATCCACAGGTTAGAGAAACTGAAGTCCGCCTCTCGTTTCCAACACGGCACTGACGCTTGGTTAGAAGGAACAAAGGTTAGTGGAAGGCCGCCAATTTTCCGTATCGAAAAGGATGGAATTCAAATTGCATTATGGAATCCTCGCTCAGGTCGATTTTCTTTCTCAAAGGCGGCTTTGCCTAAATTAGATGCATGCAATGCTTTACCAAGAGTGGAATTAGTTTCTAATTTTGATTGGCGTGGAGATTTATTCTCCACTAATGTAGCAAAGTCCGACCCAAATATTCGTTCTGGAGATGAAATTCTTGTATTCCAAGACGGGATTTTGAGGGGTAGTGCAAGGGCTGAGGCACCGGAGTGGGAATGGCCGGATGGACCGGGTAGATTGGCCAAGGCCAAACATCGCCTGTGAGTAAACACCCTTTGGGTGACATGCGTAGCGATTAAAGAGGGGCAGCAGTTCGGCGAGCCGCTTGAGGTGACCTAAGTGGCAAGAATGCACAGTAAAGGCAAGGGAAAAAGCGGCTCGGATAGGCCGAATGTCGCCGATGCTCCTGAGTGGTCTGAATCCGATAAAAAGGCCGTTGAGGAACTTATTCTGAAGTTGGCAGGTGAGGGTCACTCAAACGCAATGATTGGTACAATCCTTCGAGACCAACATGCGGTGCCAGATGTTAGGTTGGTTACCGGTGAGAGGATATCTCAAACCCTAGAACGAAATGGAAGCGGAGGGAGTTATCCAGAGGACATGATGAATCTAATGCGTCAGGCATTGAGGATGATTGACCATCTAAATAGTAATCACAAGGACTTGCATAATCGCCGTCAGCTAGAGTTGACCGAATCTAGGATTCGTCGCTTGGCCAAGTATTACAGAGGTACAGGAAAACTGGATTCTGATTGGACCTACAAGCGCGATCAACTTCGCCTAATGGTCGAATGAGTTTCCCTCCTCTCTACCATAGCAATTGCATATTCGCAAAGCGATGGGAATTTGAACCACCTCTAGCAAGCAGGTACGATGCGGCAACTGCTTGAGTCAGAACCATTCACCTCGGTGGCCTCTAGCCTGAACCGGGCAGTATCTGGTTTACAAGCCCATCAGGGTCCAGTGATGTTACTTGCCGCACCCTCTCTTATCGGTGCCCTTTCCATTGCTCCTATTGAAGCCGCTTTTCTTGACCTAGGTTTACCTTATCGTCGCCGATTCAAGTTGGAATCTCCATCCGAAGGCTCTTGGATTCACATATTGGGCCCGGCGCAGGACACTGGTCCTGAATACATCCCAGAACCCCCGCGTCTAAGTTTGGGATTAGCACTGGTAGACGGATTGGTTTCCTCATCGGGTGACATTAGACGAGGACCATTGACAACGGTTGCACAGGCTCATGCTATCGCTCATTCATTAGCCCCTGAGGGTCTAAGAGTTCGGAGATTGCGTCCGTGGTTGATTTCTGGGAATTGGTTACATTCAGCGCTAGACACAACTTACGATCCGGTTTTCACCACACTTCGGGATATGTTGGTCGAAGAAGGCAGCGCAAGAATCGCCACAATTCCAGAAGTCCCCTCAATCGAATTATCCAACACTCCTTGGATAGAGGAATTAGCCCTGGAGGCAGTATCTTCTAGGTGGCCAGATTTGGATATGGAAGGGAGAGCAAGAGCCCTTTCTCATCTAATGCGGCCTGCCCTTTCTCAATCCACTCCATCGACTGCAAGGATGGAAGAATTGGGCTGGCATAGAGTAATCGGCCCAAATTGGGATAGCGATCTTGCCTCGGAAATTCTGAGAGCCGCTAGATTGTGGAAAAAAGGCTCGGCCACCCTAGCAGCTCATTCCTTTGTTGATTCATTATTGACTACGGGGAGGGCGCCATCGTTCGAATAATTATTCTAGGCGTAAGGTAGATTCGCAGCCGATGCATTCCAACCTAAGTGGCCTAACTTCTGATTCAACGGCATTAGATTCCCCACACTTCGGACAATTCACGTGGGCACTGGCTCGTTTACCAACATCGCCCCTCTCAGCAAAATTCGATCTAGGGGATACTAGTGCCACAGGGAAAACCAGTAACATGCTGGATGCTACAACACCAAGGACAAACGGCATATCAAGTCCTAAGACATACAATGCTAAGGAAAGCCCCCCAAGAACAACTACTGTAAGCATGGAAGGTGCCCTTGCCCGCTTCCTTGTCATTACCATACCCAATCCTAGTGCCAAGACTAACATGAAGACAGAGACCATGGCTGAGACTAATGGAGAGTAGAGTGCACCACCGGTTGGTACAAACTCGACTCGGAATGATGCCTCTGGGTCTAGATCATCCTCATCGATGGTAACCATCTCTAACAAAATCCACCTTCGGTGCTTTGCCTCAATATCTTCTGCCGCAACCCCCCCAAGTCCTTGTAGAGCAGTTGAGCGAATTTCTACCTTCAACTCAACTTTGGTGTACAAATCATCATCACTCGGTCGAATAAATGACTCAATCAATTGTTGCCTTTCACCGGCATTTACCTTGTGAGAAGTATCAATTCGAATAGTCACACTCTCGGCACTGAATGCTCGAGTGTGACCCAAATCGATTGTAATCTCAGTCGGTCCAAGATTGACGGGATTGACTCCGAGTATCGACTCTGCATCCAAATACAATCCATTGGCAAGGAACGACTTCATATCTGAAGCCGAGCCAACGAGATGGCTGTTTAGAGCTGCGATTTCTGAATCGTCAACCTGTCCATTATTGTACTCTGAATTGGGAATACTATCTGAGTAAGTACGTAGGTTTCGCCACCAACTATTCGAAGATAGGCTGTTGTTTCCGATATTGTCTAAGCCCCAACGAACCCATTGCGACATAGCTCCGTCAAATTCGATTTTCACTTCTCTTTGGACTGAATCTCCATCAAATTTAGCCTCAACATCAACAAGCAGATTGGTCCCACCAGTCCTCAGAGGTTCCACCGCAGGATACCATCCGCCTGTGTTTGAGCCATCTTCTCCTGCTCCAATATCATAGGTTCGATTAGCCTCAATTCTAAGGGAAGTTTGTGGAGTGAGATGGAATGCAACCACGTATGTTCCAGATTCTGAGGATTCAGGAATCTGCCAGGCAAATGTAACCTCTACTCCATTATTCGTTGGAGTTGCTATTGGACTATCTGGGATAGTATTGCTGGCTACTGCCATACCTCCGCTTGATGCTGACCACATCCTATCTCCAAATCCGGACTTTAGCAGGATTGGGAAGTATACCAATCTACCATTTACACTGGGTTCTTTCATGTCGATACTGACTAGGGGGAATTTCATTGATATTCTTCCAGCGAATTCATCCGTACCCCAAACGAAGCGAATTCCGGCGTCATCACCAGGGCTGGAGAAGGATAAACTTCGAACTGAAAAAGTCAATTTTATCCTGTCACCCGAGCGAACTTCGTCTGCTATAACTTCCACAGGGATCACTACTTCGCCCTCGTTGGTTAGGAATAATCCAGCACCGGCATCTCCCTCAAAGTAGGTGCTACCAATATTGACCCCCACTGTCGCATTAATCTGTATTCCAGCGGCAGATTCAACCTCGTATGGGATTCGGAATTCCCAAGTCGAATCAGGGTAATCTCCTTGTAATCCCCAAGTAATTTCCCAAGTTCCAATTTCCACCAATCCTTGAATGGAAGGAGTTACAAATTGCTCAAATTCCTCATCTAGGTCAGAATCAAATGGAGAAAGCGATCCGTCGTCAGCGCTTCCAAGCAAAAATAGGTCGAAATCCTGCGATACGCAACAGGATCCATCTTCCTCAGCCGCAACTGGTGAATATGGTATACTGATTAGCATTAGTAGTGCTACAACCAGCACCACTCCTCCCCTCTGAGGGCCCTCCATAGTACCCGTTGGCTCGCTTTATGTCCTTGAATGCGACCCTTATGAGACTCCTTTGGAATTGATTTCCATACATCGGCGCCATAGGCGCCGCGTGTACACGAGGGGCCAAATTATACCCTAACCGTGTAAAAAGAGCATTTCCACAGGACCATTTTCTGGAATTTTCTCAATTCTAGCGAATCCGACTCTCTCTAATTGGACTATTGCTCCTTCGACTAAATCGACATTCTCGAGTAGCCCATCATCGATTCTAAATCCCTCACCTGAGGGTGAAGTTAGGCTCGCTATCCGGCTCTGTTTTTTTGGTAACCAATGAACAATAGCTCGCTTATCACTCCTCTCTAAAGACTCCACCATCGCATCATTTTGTTTAATTGAGACATCTGCAAAGTCCTTCAAACGGATTTGTTCATCATAGTCTCCGTCCTCAATAACCAATTCCTTTGAAACCGACCATTCACGAACTCCCTCAATTGCACCGTGTGGATGCCGGGCTATTTGCAGATTTTCTGGTATTGTAAATCCATTTCTGTCAAGGGATAAATTTCTCGGATTTCGAACGAATGATCTCCTTTCACAAACCGAATCGATTACAGACGAGTTGAACGATTCTATGGTTTGCATCGAGATGGAAATGTCCTTCTGTGTTAATCCAAGATCTAACCAAAAATCACGTATGGCTTGAGATTCGAAACCACGTCGCTTCAAAGCGGAAATTGTAGGTAAACGAGAGTCGTCCCACCCGTCAAATTTACTATCGGCGATATCTGCTCTCATTGCCGAGGTAGAGAACCCTCCAAACTCGTGGACCTTTACTCGCCCCCAGTAGAGTGTTTCTGGATATCGCCATCCGAAGTGATTGTACAATAGAGTCTGTTTCCTTGTTGAATCCATCAAATCCTTACCTCGGACAATATGAGTTACTCCCTGAAGGTGATCTTCTATGGCACTCTGGAAATCCAGTAGGGGCCAGACCTTGTATGCGTCTCCAACCATGGGGTGTGGAGTATGTTGTATCCGTAAAGCTGGCCAATCACGAAGGGCAGGATTGGGCAAATCTAGGTCAGTTCTGACCCTTACAACTGCCCCCCCTTCTTCTATACTACCATCGTTCATCGACTGCCAATCGGAGAGATTATCCATCACACCTCTATCTCTACAAGGGCAGGCCTGGGAGTTATCCCTTAGGTTCTTGAATTCTGTAGCACTACACCGACAAATGTAACCAAATCCAGATTCAAGCATTTGTTTAGCATGTTCATGATATATCGGCATTCTTTCGCTAGCTCGGATAATTATGTCAGCAGGCCGTCCAGCAAGCCATTCGTATTCTTGTTCAATCCAACTATATGCTTCGGGTAGAGGTGGTTTTACTCTGGTATCGGTATCATCGTAACGCAAGACAACTTTACCGGAATACATCTTGGCGAATTCGGAATTAATTACAACTCCTCTTGAGTGTCCAATAGTAAGAGGGCCATTGGGATTTGGTGCAAATCGTAAAATAACCTTTCCATCAACGGCATTAGGGAGAGGTTTGAGACCAACTCTCTTCTGTTGTTTTTGTCTTTCCAAAGCCTCAGGGTTTGTTGCAGCTAAAGCTTCTCTTACCGCTTCGATTCCGTTCGATTTCGCCATTTGATTCGCGGTTTCTACCTCTTGTTCGACCAAGGATTTGAGCTCCTTTGCCCGAGGTCTCAAATCCGCTCTTTCACCTAAGAGGCGACCTAATACAGATCCAGCCTGACCGGCCCCATCGTACTCTACCGTATTTTGCATGGCATACTTTCGAACCGTCTCGACGGTCTCCGAATCCCAGTTGGAATCTGCCATGCTATCGGGCCTTCGGCCCGATGTGAGGCATTTGACGCTTCTCACACTTACCAGTCATCAAGTGATGATTGTACCACAGAACCACCATGCTTCGACCGAACTGGAACGGGGGTGCCGTAAAACTTCTGCCAAATGTCCGATACTGTTGCCCAACTCCACCTAAGAGAGTCATGCGGTTTACCATTTGAGATAAGAGTCTCAACAGCCTTTCGGGTGGTCTGGTCCGATGGATACCCAGAACCAATTTCTATTCCTGTTCGGGCAGAAATTTCTTCTATCGCTGAATCTCTTGAAACTTTGGCAATAATTGAGGCGCCCCCAGTAACTAGATCTCTCGAATCCATACCATGTTCTGCTTTAATTTTCCAGAGTTTCCAGTCCTCTCCCAATGAGATCTGTAGTCGACTTCTGAATCGCTGCTCATTTACATCACAAGCATCGGCTCGAATTTTACCGGAATCAGAAGACAAACCTGTTGCGGAAATAGCCTCTGAAAATAATTCGATTTCAAGGCTATTCAAATCTGAAGTTATGCTATTGATATCGATTCTCTTCGCCGTACAAAATATCAGTCCTGATTTCCATCTTCCGTCTTCTATATGCCGATTGATTTCGTCAAAAATAAGAAGGCGTTGACTATGAGAAATTTCCTTTGAATCCTTAACTTCTAGTTTGGATAATATGTTAATATCCTCAGGAGGTATTGCCAATGCTGCAACCACCAATGGACCGATGACAGGTCCTCTACCTGCCTCGTCTACACCAATGATCCAGTTGCCATCCACGAGTTGTCGTGTGTATCACGGGTCTTCATCATCACGCAAATCTTTGCCGATTGAGCTCAGTCTTTCATCGAAGTCATCTAGGTCCAGCACTATGTTATCTGGATGAATTAGGTCGCTATCTTGTAATTGGTCTGCGATTTCGATTGCATCGATTATCGCCTCCTCTGCTTGAGCCTCGTCCAGCACATCACCGGCCTCATCGATAATCTCTGCCTCGGGTGCTGGTGAAACCTCTCTAGAGTGGTCTCCAGATTTATCCATGAATTCCTGCTTAAATGATTCTAGGTCCGTCGTTGGGCTCTGGATGAGTTCAACTTCTTCTTCATTACTCTGTTCAAATTTAGACATCCAGTCGCCGACTTCCTCAACAACAACCTCAGGATTCTTACTTCTGTAATATTCCCTGTCTGCGTCAATTCGGTGCCGTATCGCAAAGGCTACTGCGACGGCCCCTACAATACTCACAATTACGATTAGAATTGTTTGTAACCATCTTTGCATAAAATTGCTGAAAGCACTGGGTTCATCCGGTCCAGTCGGTTCACTAGGCTGTGCGCCTTCAATTTGAGTTGAATGTTCCACAGTATGTTGAACTGATGGGTCTCGGAACGAACGAATCTCGACTGTCAATATTGCACTTGATGCAACCGGTACCTCTTCAGGTACGTCCATCCAAACTTCGAATAAGAGCGCACTACCTATTGGAACATTGAGAATTTCAAATGACCTAACTTCACCATTTGTAGATTCTCCTCCATCTGGTGGAATCACTCCAAAATCTGTGAAATCGGTACACTCTACACTTACAACCAGACCGTCTGGGCTATTCCCGGTATTCTTTACTTCCCAATAGCCAGTCAATCTTCCATTCATCACCTCAGCATCAGATCGAATAATCTCCCATGCATGAACTGCGGCAATTGATACATCAAAGCTCACCTCAGCAGGAACCCAACCGTCGACTTCCAATTCTACCCTCACTTCTCCGGTAATTCCCGCATCTAGGCCGATTGCTGTCCAAGCTGAAACATCGATTCCATGGACGGTTTGACCGGGCCCTAAATATCGAGTATATTCTGTAATATTCACAACTAGCCAATCAGGCTTTTCAGCTACACTGAGATTGAATATGTACGCTGCATCACCAGTGTTTTCAATAAATAATTCTACGAAACAAGTTTCTCCAGGATTTACATCGAACATACAGTCGACATTTGTCAAGCCTAAATCTCCACCCGATCGAGGAACTATGATAATCGACTGATTTAGTCTCTCAATCTCTTCTACTCCATCCGCCCAAAATTGCACCATCATTTCCAATTTCCCTGAGGTTAATATTGGAGATTGTACTTGCATACGAACGGTAGTGACTTCTCCCGGATTCATCTCTTCTAAACCTGCACGGTCGTAAACGATAGCGGTCCACCCATAATGGGCAAAAGATAGGCTAGGAGTTTCAACAGGGGAGCCATTTTCGTACACTGCTGCGATATTTATTCCAAGTGAGTTAATCGAGTTGCCAATGTTCTGTAACACGAATTCTAGATCTACTACCCCCCCTGGGTCAATTGAAGCAGCACCTCCCCCTTCGATTACCTGCAACCCTTTCCACTCACCGTAACGCAATGAGAAATTCCACCAATCCTGATTGCCAGTATGGTCCCCTACCAAAGCCACACTGAAGTCATGGATTGAATCTGCTAGAGGGTAGCCTGCGGAAACTTCTGGAGCAGTCACTCTAAATTCTACCCATTGTACAACATCGCTTGGAGCATCGAAAGAGTATCCAACTTCTGGACTTGTAGGATAATCCCAAGACACACCCCAGCCATCTGGTCCGGAGATTTCAATCAGCGCAGTGGTATTTACTTCGGCGAAATTGGTAAAGTTAGCCGCCACCCCGATTGTAAGACTCGGGTCTATGTTGAAGATGGAACCGGAATTCACGCCAAATTCAACTCCCAAATCTTCCAGTTGCCAAGGGTAGATTAATCCCGATGTATTGAACACAGTGTGGTCAGCCCATTGCTGGATCTCTAGTGTCCTTGAACCATTAATTCCGCCTGTGCTCGGCAAACCCACCGAAGATTCTCCGGTCACTGAAACATGAATTACACAGGCAGCCAAATATGTTCCTTGGATTGAAGGATGCTTGCCATCAGGTGCGTATAAGTCTGAGAAAATTGTCCCATCTTCGGTAGCATTAGACAGAGAGAAAAAGATATTCTCAAATGCCATTCCAACTGGAGCAATAAAGACTGGTCTTTGATCTGATGATAGATTCTCTGCATAAGCTAGATAGCCAGTTTCTAGATACTGTTGCATTGTTTGATAGTCAGGATATCTCCAACTATTACCCTCATCACCAAATCTGTAACCCCAAGTCATAATGAAGAAGGTATCTCCACCATTGTCATCGACCAAATCATCTACTATCCTAGCACCTTGCATACTGTCTTGCCAATAGGATGAACTTGTGGGGAATCCTGGAACTTGGCTTTGGTCCTGTAATAGCACATAATCGTGAGGAGTCCGTAAGGCATCGTACCATTCAGAACCCTCAGTTTCAGCTTGTTCTCCATGCCACGCAAGAGTCTTCCCCCCGCTTGTAAAAGCCTGTACTTCAGGCGTAAATCCGGCAGCATCTAGCAAATTGTTAACTCTCACATTTAATTGATTGTTGGATGTGTAAGAATTTCCAAGGAATAATAGGTCTAGAGCTGAATCATTTGAGGGAGATTCGGAAGGGTTCGGAGCGTCGATTAACTGGCTTGGCACTGCAGATGTAATCAGTAATGCAATAATCAGTGCCATGGCCAGTGCCCTGTCTCGCATGGGAGACGCTCATCGTTCTCGGCTTTGATTTCTGCCCTTTCTCGATGAATCGCATAAACGAAGGAACTATGGTCTGGGGTGCAGTTCGTCGTCCATGGCACCTAAGTGGCCTTTCGGTAAGAAAAGTGCCCCCGCCGAACCAAAGCCGATCACGAAGAAGGCTGAGGTAATTGAGTATGAGAGGAAGTCTGACAATAAACAGAAAGATTTGATTGAAGATAAAAGCCATCTGAAAGACAAGTCCTTCCTCGATGCGATGGCGCTTTTAGAAGATGATTGAAATTGACGGCTCAGAGGACTGGGTCTGGAATTAGCCGGCCTAGCGCATCGACGTCGAAATCTCCTGCTTGAATTGGCACTCTAAGGCCAAATTCTGAGGCAACCGCTGGGTCAATTTCTCCAATTTGTCCAACTTCTTCTCCGGATATCAAGACCTTAGCGCCTCTGCCTGATAACCAAGGTCCATCGTCTGAGGCGGTTGCTTCCCAAACGATATCCTCAAGATTTGCTCCAATATCTCTCAACAATGCTTGTGCAAATCCCTTGGCTCCTGAGAAACCACCGCCCACCTCGGCACAAGCCCAAGCTGCTCTTGTTCCATTGTGAGAGTTCAAAACAACCGTGCCAAGTTCGTAGACCCGTTGTGGCAATTCGTGGTGCCTATTCGCCGCTAGAAGTTGCAATAAGCTCGGAAGTATTCTCTGACGCATCATTGTATGGTCGATGGTTATGGGGTTTGCCAATTCTGTAGTCTCGGCCAACCTTACCCATCGTGTTTTGTCAAATTGTACACGATCATTGGATAGTGTAAGGCTTTGAGTTTCTTGCAGATTCAATGAGCGTAAACTTTCTCGCACCCTTCTATGCAGGTGTGCAGAAGGTAATGGAATCGCATCTAAGTGAACTGATGATAGAATATTGGGCATATTCCCGTACCCATAACCGATGGCGATATCCTCGACGATGTCAACTGGATGCATTATGTCAGATCGCCAGCGTGGCATGGCAATTACGTGCTCACGTTCACCTACCTCTAGGTCCGCCCAACGCTCGGCTTTGTTGACTCCATCTGTAACGGCACGTGAAGTCACTAGAATTCCACCCATTCTTTGGATAGCAGCGGCTATCTCTTCACTCTCAAGAGTTAGTCCGAGAATTCGGTTGATTAATCGGTCAGAAACTCTGTGTTCTTTCGCGTCCATATTAGGGGTCAATCGTACTTGTCCATCACAACCGTTAACCTGGACTTGTTCTATTGTTCCTCCCCGCTCGGCTAACGAAAGACAAACAAGCAGCAAGCAGGCTTCCACTGCCCTTTCATCCCAGCCAGTAACGTCGATGAAGAAATCTGTAGTCGATTCGCTTACCGTTGTGTTGTCTCCGTTAATGATTGGTGGGAAAGATAGGATATCATCATTAGAGTCTAAAATCACCGGGTAAGTTTCCAAATTCTCCATTAAATGAGCATATTCTACTCCCTTTGGATGTTTACTAAGTATGTCCTCTATTGACATTTTTTCATCCATTGCTAAGGGGGTAAACGAGTGTGTTCCAGGAACAGTAACCACTCTGAACGGCGGACTCAAAGTCGATAGGTCATGGACTCCGATGGATGAAAATCGCCTTCTTCGGCCTAGGCTTAGATGTAATTTTTCTTGGTGGTCCATTAAGGATTGAATGAATAGGTCTTTTTCTTCATCGGTATCTCCGTTGTTTACCCCTCTAACAATTGCAGCCATGATTATTGGCCTAACCGAACCTAGGCTAGAATCAACATCCAGGATCACACCGCTATCTGAAGTTACGATGGATGGTTGTTGACTATCTCCATCAAGGAAAGCTCTCGCTGCTCTAGCCATAGTTTCATGACTCAGAAGGTCTGGTCGATCTGGAAAAACCTCTATTTCGATTGATTCTTCATCATTATCCTCTACGACACATCCAATTTGAGATAACCTTTCTACCCAATCTTCTGCATCATAATTGGATCCATTTTCTTCTTGAATAGAGTTGAGTAAAGAGTGACTCAGGGTGATGGTTGGCAGAATAACACCTCAGTTTCTCAACCACATTGGAAGTGGTCTATCGTATCCGATTAATCGCAGACCCGAGATTGCTGCAGTATCGTGATCGAGAGCACGCAGGTTTCGTCTAGTTAATTCAGATAGATTGTCAATTCCCAATTCTAACATCCAACCTCTTAATGTTCCGTCAATCCAGGCCAATGCTGCCTCAACATTCTCATCTGCAGCTGGTGCTACAATCGCCGAACAGCCTGCTCCAATGGCGATTAAGAGGTCCTCTGCAGAAGGTGCCTCTTGTAACTCAAGTAAAATCCTCCTACCTTGGCTTGGTAGGTTCATGGCCTGTGCAACAAGACCGATTCTTGGTAATGCGGCTGCGGCCCTAGACCCTCCGGCTGAAGCAACATCAACTAGTGCGCCGTCTAAGTCCAAGTCTACAACTAAACGGAAGAGGTGTTCGACCCTCGAAATACTATCTTTTAGGAAAACAAGTGAATCGTCAGCCATCCTGCTGTAGAGTGAAACTAACAAAGCTTCAATTTCCGCATCATTGATTGCAGGAATTTGATTTAAATCTAGGACCATTCCTGAACAATTGTGGATAATCTCTGCAGCTTCTAGAAGATTTTCTTCTGTGATTAACATCAGATCATTGGCCCTAGGTTCCGCAGTTACCAATCCCGGTTGATTTGTGCCATAGGTTCCAGTATTTCCAGTCATTCTTTCTGTTTGAATTATCCAAGGAAGTGGGGTCATGAGGGTATTTTCATCTTGGCCTGCGGGGTTTATTGGTGAACTGGTATCAATTTGTGAATGGGTAGGGAGTCTGTCTCTTGCCGATGGCACTAGTGTAATCCCTTCGAATCCCTCAGTGATTGAGGTTTCAGGAGATTCGGTTTGTGCGGGTCCATCTTCACTCGGTATGATAACCAAAGCATCAGAATCTACGTGTAATCCCAGTGGTTCAAGATGTTCGGCCAATTCTTCCAATTCATTAGACTCAATCGACCTCATGGTCGCACCTTCACCGGGCGGGGGGCAAGAGCCCGAAATGATTACACGGCCTCCTACCATTCCCCTGCCGGGATCATTTCCAGTGTTCCCCAGAACAACCAATGTACCTCCTTGCATGGCGGCCCCAGTTGCATGTCCAGCATGTCCTCTAACTATCAGTAATCCTCCAATCATCTCGGCCCCAGTTTCATTTCCTACAGAGCCTTGGACGATAATCTCCCCACCTGTCATTTTCTGACCGGCGCGATCTCCTGCATCCTTCTCGATTGTAATCCTACCAGATTTCTGAAAGGCGCCTAACATAGAACCACAGCCCCCTTGAAGGGTGAAGGTTCCACCATCATTCATTGCACCTGCACACTCTCCCAAATTACCTAGTAGCAATACTCTGGAATTTTCTGGAAGATGGGTGATTACTCCAATCTCTCCCTTCTTTGGTTTCTCGTCTCCTTGCTTACCCCAACCAATGCGTACCAACAAGTCTCTCTCAAGTGCCTGCTCAAGCATCTTGTCGAGGTCTCTGTTTAGTTTGACACTCTTTGCGGTGATGTCGCGCATGGTATTCTCAGACATCGACGGAGTGGACACAGTCTTCATTCTGACGGGTGAGAAGATACTGAATATTGCAATATTTCTGCTTATTTCCCGCGGCGTCCTGCAAGAGCATTATTGATAGAGGTTCGATTACGGCATCGATTTGCCCAAAGGGCGTATGGGGCTACACCATGGGGTTAATCAAGGTCGCAATTAATGGATTTGGAACAATTGGAAAGCGGGTCGCTGATGCAGTAGATGCACAGGATGACATGGAAATAATTGGTGTAACCAAGACTGGTCCATCCTTTGGCTGTGATTTAGCTGTCAAGAAGGGCTTTCCACTATACTGCACATTTGATGATGTAGAGAGAATTGCTGCATTTGCAGAACAAGACTACGAATGCAAAGGCGGTCTTTCTGACCTTTTATCGGCGGCAGATGTAGTAATCGACTGCGCTCCTGGAAAGATGGGGGCAGGTAATCTTGCAAAATACAAAGCCGCTGGAATCAAACATATTTTCCAAGGCGGAGAGAAGCACGACCTCACTGGTTTGTCATACACCTCCTGCGCAAACCACGCCGCAAACCTGAATGCTGACGGCACCAGAGTGGTGTCTTGCAATACAACCGGCCTTTCCAGAACCTTGGTTCCAATTTACGAACACTGTGGCTCGCTAAAGGTGGAATGTACAATGGTTAGGCGCGCAGCTGACCCTGGTGACTCAAAGAAAGGTCCAATCAACGCCATCAAACCCGTTCTAAAAGTTCCAAGCCACCACGGCCCAGATGTTATGACCGTAAAGCCAGAAATTGAAATCAATTCTCTAGCGGTTGCTGTTCCGACTACAATAATGCATGTCCATTCGATTATTGCGGATTTACCCGAAGGACATGGCCTAACCACTGAATCAATTATCGAAATGTGGAAAGATCAACCTAGAGTAATTGTAATGCATGGAGAAGAGAATAGAATCACCACCACTGCTGAAGTAATGGAGATGGCTCGAGACATCGGAAGAAAATGGGGCGATTTACATGAAATTTTCGTTTGGGAAGATGGAGTTAAATTAGTAGGAAGTCGCCTTTACTATTTCCAAGCAATTCACCAAGAAAGTGATGTAATTCCAGAAAATATTGATTGCATCCGTGCACTTATGGGTGTCGAATCAGATTGGAGAAAATCAGTCGCAAAAACCGATGCTGCAATCGACGCCTATTACAATCTTTGATTGATATTCAATGATTTTTCTTGACTTGACCGTAGGTCAATCAACATGAACGGTCAAAAGCCCCTCAATTCTCCGACAAACTCGTGAATGACCGCCGGCTGGTTCTAATTACCCTGTTAATGCTCGTACTTAGCGGCTGGTCGACAGGCGTTACTTCAGCTACTAATACATACAATGAAATTGACTCTGAGTATGGCGAAGAGGAAGTAGTAAATGTAAAATTCCAACCATTTTCAAGCGTCTCTTCCAGCACTCACCAATTGAAGCCGACATCAGGATTAATTCATTCTCCGTACGGTAGCTTCGACCCCATTCTTCAACCGATTCCGCTGGGTCCGGAAAATATTGTTGATTTTCAAGCATTGGATAGGACTCGACTCGCCCTTGTGCAATCAACTTTAGCCGACTTGACCACACTTCAACAAAACCTGCGGGAGAGAGGTTTGGTAGTAATCGATTCTATTCCTGACGACACTCTAATCATTAGAATCCCAATGCAATTCAATTCAGCAATCACCCTTCTAGAATTAGGGTCTATGGAGGGAGTCCGGTGGGCTGGTGAATTACCTATTGCATGGCGAGTTAGCCCTGAGATTGCCGCCATTGCTGGTAGGGAAGCAATAACTTTGGACATCGATCTAATACCTGCTCCTGATCTTTCAAACCAAGAACTCAAGCAATTACAATTGGACCTTGAATCTATATCTGGAAGTATTTCTTTAAGAGATATTTGCGACTCTCATCTTTGTCAGCCAAAATCGGTTAACGCAATTTGGATTCCAATTCTTGCGATGGATGGAAGAATTTTGCATATTCACCTCGCCTCTAAATTGTCAATTCATAACTCGGTTGCAAGTGATGTTGCAGGGATAAACCAAGCTCTTGTTAATTCTGCAAATACTCTCAATGGAAGCGGCGAGGTTATCGCAATTTCAGATACTGGATTAGATGCAGATCATGGCGATTTTGACGGTAGAGTAAGAGGAATTTACAACCAGTTTGGGCCAGATAACTCGGCACTTGATAGTAATTCAGGTCATGGCACCCACGTCACTGCAACTCTACTTGGAGACGGGTCAGGTGACATTGCGGCCTTGGGAATGGTTCCCGCTGCCACTTTCCATTTCTACCAACTAGAAGTTGACTCTTCTGGAATTCTTGCCAGATGGGGTTCCCTATACGATATGTTCACCCATGCTTGGCAGAATTCTGCTAGGATTCAAACTAATTCTTGGGGTAACGAGAATTTAGTTGGAGAATACAGTTCAGATTCCCGTTCCGCCGACGCATTCATTGTCGATAACCCTCGCTTCCTAGTACTATTTTCTTCAGGAGACCTTGGTGAAGATGGTAGTAATACAGTCACCCCTCCCGGCTCAGCCAAGAATGTCCTAACTATCGGGGCATCAACAACCGGTTCTATGGGCACCGACCCAGAGGGGAGTGTTCCCTATTTTTCTTCTAAGGGGTCCACACTTGATGGTCGAATCAAACCAGATATGGTTGCTCCAGGTGTTATGTTGTGTTCAGCTCGTGCTGAGGAGGCAAGTAGTGCGCAAGGAGAGTCATGCAGTTCTAGCACCCATTCCGATGGAACCACTCCTCTGTATATGGCCCTAAATGGCTCCTCGATGGCCACTGCAGTCGCCGCTGGTGGTGCTGCTATGGTCCGCCAATATCTTAGAACAGATGTTGGAATTACTGAGCCACGTTCGGACTTAATCAAGGCATTATTGATCAACGGAGCCGATGATATTGGGGTTGCAAACATCCCTAACCCCTCTGAGGGCTGGGGTCAGATTAATGTTGCAAATTCAATTTCTCCCAATGAAGATGGTACTGATTTAGACCTACTATTTGACGACTCTCGAGAGCTGGATCCGGCACATAGTTTCGTTTACACCTTTACTGTAGATTCGGCAACCGATTTCGATGTCACTTTAGCCTGGGTGGATTCAGAAGCATCTACAATCGCAAACCAAAGCGCTGCAAAATTAGTCAACGATTTAGATCTAACAGCGACCTCTCCGGATGGAACTGTATACTACGGTAATGTATTTTCCAATGGGTACTCAACAACAGGAGGGTCTGCAGATCGATTGAATAACATCGAGAGAATCAAAATCCCAGCTGGAAATAGTGGTATGTGGACCATTGGCGTTGGTCATGCCGGTGGAGTGACGCAAAGTTTTGCTTTGGTTGCTACGGGCTTGTTACAAGAGCAACCTACAGCCGACCTTACAGTCTTTGAAGGCTCTTTGAGTACTTCGATCTTAGCACCTTTGCAGGGAGATACGGTGCTAGTAGAAGCTGCTTGGCGAAATCAAGCATCACAAGCCAGCGGCGCCTACACAATTGAGATCGAGGACCTCACCGAAGGAACAATTCTCTATACTTCGGATCGGACTTCACTAGGTGGCGGAGTTACAACGTCGCTATCTTTCCCTCATGTTTTCCAAACAACCGGTGAGCATCTACTGGAATTGAGACTCGACACTGAAGATTCAGTAGTCGAGTTGAATGATGAAATCAACGGAATCAACAATAATCACTATCAATTAACTGTCCAAATTTCTCAAATTGGAGTTCGAATCACTCCACTTATGGAAGATGGTTCAATTCCAATTACCCCTTCCGAACTAGAACAGGCCCTGACCAAAACATTAGACCCAAGGACAGGTAGTATGCTAACTTACGAATTTATGCTGCAAAATGAAGGCACTTCTGCTATTTCGGTTGGCCTATCTGTTACACCTGTTCAGAGGGTTGACGAACAGGGAATTTTACAATCTCCAACTGATGAATGGTGGAAATTACTCAACGAAACAGGTCCATGGGATCTTGCTGCATCGGGCGAGAGTGGAGATTCGAGAATTGTTACACTAACCTTGGAAGATGTAGATGCGGATTTAGAAAATTCCGCTGGTGCTAGATATGCATTACCGGGCAATTTCGTTAATGATTTGAATTTGTTCGATAAAGATGCTCCAACCATTTCTCACACCATCAGAATTACTTCTGTGGTAGAAAGGGTCGAAGGTCTATTCACAATTCTTGCAGGAACCGGAAATGACCTAGGGGCCAAACCGGGAAAAACTGCAACTTATTCACTATCAATAAGGAATACTGGTAATGGAGATACACAATATTCAGTCAGTTGTGACAGCCCCAGTCAATGGATAGTGAACATCGGTAGCAGTGGATCTTCATCGGTAGTTTTGGATCCACTTAGCCGACTACAATTCTTGCCACTCCCTATACATGTTCGAATTCCAGCAGCAAATGGAGGGGAACCAGCTGCTGGAGTTACAGAGGACATTACTTGTGTAACTACATCTGTACAAGATTCCACGGTTTCAGCGACAGATATCGCAACGGTCACAGTCTTCGAGAGTTATGATTTCAAAGTTGATTTGAAAGACGAAGAAGGCAATATATTGGGCGCGTTGGCGCTTGCAGAAGATAGAGCTGTCCTAAATGGAAATCTCTCTGAAACTAGTGTAATTGTTTCCAATGATGGCAATATTCGAATGGACTTCACTATGACGGTCAGTTCCTCTCTTAACACTTGGGCGGCACAGTTGGTTTATGGCCAACAGCAAACGACTGAACAATTGCAATTCTCAATAGAAGCCGGGGATGTTGCAACAGTTACAGTTCAAATGATGGTGCCAGAGAATGCCGAGATGAATACTAGGAATACATTGACACTTCGAACCACTTTGGTCGACGGGGATATGGTTGTTAACGCAACCCGATTCATTGTTCAGGAAATCGCAGACCTTGAGGCATCCGAAGACTCTACGATTCTCCTATCATTAGGTCAAACCGGCACCACGGATGTTTGGGTCAGAAATGCTGGAAATGTTCCATTATCTCTAACTTGGAGCATTGGAACTCTTCCAATGGATTGGGTCGGTGGCTTCCAATCCCTGATTCCATCCACTCTAGATATGAATCGTGAAGCGCTCGTGACCGTTGGTTTGGATGTGCCCGGCAATTTACCTGTTGGAATTATGGATGTGACAGTTCCAGTTATTGTTGAGGCAGTCACCCCAGGAATGGAAACTGTAACGCATACTTTCGAATTGAAGGTCGAGATCACCCCCTCGATATTTGTCGAAATGTCTCCAGATGCGATGACCCTTAATGACATAAAAGCAGGTTCTTATGAAACTTTCATTATCTCTGTAACTAATCTAGGAAACCAACCCTCAGGGTTTAGTTTTGAAGCGAGTGAATTGACAAATTGGAATATCGAAATTATTCCAATAACAGTCGATATGATTGCCGTTGGAGACTCCGTAGAAATCACCGCCAAAGCATCTCCGAAAAACTCAGCATCACCCGGCTTAGCGAGTTTTATAATTTGGGCTAACTCTACAGATAGTGGAGGGGCATCTACAATTACAAATACTGAAATTGTTCTAGAAGTTTCTCGTTCTAGAGACGATTCCTGTAATGGCATTGGTTGCTTGATGGTCTCGCTTGGATTGCCTAAGTGGACCCTAGCGATAGTTTTCCTAGCAGTTCTAGCTAGTTTAGGAGTTGTATTAGTTCGAATGCGTAGACAATCTGCAAGCAACATGAGTCCAGATGAGGAATTGATTCCAGTGGGTTCTGCGCTTCATTCTGGTTCCCAAACCGAGCGAAGGGCCATAGCTCTAGAAACAGGCTCTGCTGGCGAGGTGTTGAGTAAGTCGGTTAGTGATGATGAAATCTCTGATGTAATATCCTCATCCGCTCCCTCTCTGCCACCCCCTGTTCCTGTGCCTCCGGGGGCAATGCCTCTACCACCGGGAGGATTGCCCGATGGATGGACGATGGATCAGTGGGTAGCCTATGGGCACCTTTGGTACGAACAGAATACCTGAGTGGTCTCAGGCGCTGTCTTAAGACTACGAAGCGGCTGGATGAGTCGATGAGAGGGTCGATAGTACTCTTTGGACCACCAGGTGCGGGAAAGGGCACACAAGCTGGTAGGATAGTGGAACTCACAGGTAAACCACAAATCTCCACTGGTGATATGCTACGAGCAGCCGTAAAGGTAGGATCTCCAATGGGAATAGCGGCCAAGGAATACATGGACGCTGGATTATTAGTGCCTGACGAGATAATAATTGGCTTAATTCAAGAACGATTGCAGAATGATGATGCTCGCCAAGGAGTACTTTTTGACGGCTTCCCTCGGACCATCCCACAAGCAGAATCACTCGAGAAGATAGCGGCAGTTTCTTCAGTGATTTCTATTGAAGTTCCGGACGATGCAATTGTCGACAGAATAGTTGGTAGAAGGATGGATCCAGAAACAGGGGAAATTTTTCATGTAATATTCAAACCGGCTCCACCAGAAATAGAAGGTCGGTTAATCCAGAGGCCAGATGACACGGAAGAAACTGTTAGGTCTAGATTACAGGCTTATCATTCCCAAACTGCTCCACTAGCAGATTGGTACTCAGAGAGAGGTTTGCTTATCAGAATAGACGGCAATGCTTCCATTGAACAAGTCGGTGCTTCAGTTGAAGCAGCGATTTCTACGATTTTATGAGGTGGAAATATGACTGGTCGCAGAAAAGGCCGCGACTCTAAAAAAAGGGAAAAGAGGGCTGAAGATTCAATCAATCATCTCTCAAAACTAATCCTTGGTTCGGAAAAGGAAATTGCCGACTTGGCAGCTAGGGATTTGCTCAGGACCTCAAAGAGACATGGAGTAAGAGCAGACTCTAAAATACGTGATCTAATTTGTAGAACTTGCAACACTAGTCTAAGGCCAGGGCAGAATGCCAGAGTGAGAATTCAAAATGGAATTCAAAAGCTAACCTGCCTAGATTGTGACCGAGTTCATCGTCGTAAATTGAACAAGGCGGAATAGTCATGACCTCGATCCCCAATCACATAAAACACATGGCTAATGATAGAGATCTCTTGGTATCTGTGAGAGTGGGTAGGAACGGTTTAACCGAGGCTATTGTTGAAGAATTGAATGATCAACTAAACAAGAGAAACCTGGTCAAAGTAAAGGCCAATCGGGGAGTTGTCGAGGGCTCGAACGAGAGGTTAGGGTTGTTCTCAGAAATGGCCGAATCCACTCAATCAACTATAGTTTTTCAAAGAGGCAATGTCGCGGTTTTCTGGTCTGGGAATTAAGGGTCATTCATTGCGTTTTTTTCACTCTCGTGATAGTGACTTATTTAGACACATCAAAGTTCGGACGGAGTAATGGTGACCGAACCTCAAGTTGTATTGGCAATCTTCGTACTATCCTTTGCCCTAATTCTCTCAGAGGTTGTGCATAGGACAATTGCCGCATGGTTTGGTTCTGTACTAATGCTCCTCTATGGTCATTACTCTGGAGTATTCCATCTTCACGAAGTCTACACAACCGCTGGAGGGGATCCAATCAAAACCTATACGCTGGAACATACGATGATAGGTTGGATTGAGTGGGAAGTAATCGGCCTACTACTAGGGATGATGATTTTTGCATCCATTCTTGAGTTATGTGGATTTTTCGAGTATGTTGCAATCAAGGCCTCAAAGATGAGCAAAGGTGATCCATGGAGACTGATTGTCCTACTAGGGACATTTACCACTCTGATTTCTCTTGTAATCGACAATGTAACTGCAATTATTATCATCGCTCCTGTAACACTCAGAATTTGCAATAAATTGGAAATAAATCCAGTTCCTCCATTGCTGGCAGAAGCTATCCTTTCTGACACTGGTGGTGTGGCATCTATGGTTGGAGACCCTCCAAACGTGATGATTGCAGCGGCAGCAGCTGACGAAGCCCTTCTAGCCTTCTCATTCAATGGCTTCTTATTCCGACTTGGGATTTTGACATTCTTCGCATGGGTTGCGACATTGGGTTACTTTAGGTGGTATTACCGTGATTGGGCTGAGCAGAAACCTCCACATGTTGACCTACTATTGGAGGAAGATGAGTGGGATGCAATCAATGACAAGCAATTGATGTTTACAACACTAGGAATTCTAGGCCTCACGGTAATCGCATTTTCGGCTAAGTCACTCCTTGACTTGGACATAGAAATTGATGGTATCGCCTTGGCCGGAGCTGGTTTCGCATTAATCGCTGCAAGACCGCAAAATGAGGAATTGAGAGAGGGATTCATCAATGATGTCGTGGATAAGGTAGAATGGCAAGCTCTACTGTTCTTTGTAGGTCTATTCTTACTTGTGGGTGGCATTGGAGATGTTGGATACCTGGACAAAGTGGCAAATTGGATATTCGATAACTTCGGTCACGACGAGGTTATGTTGGCTGTTGCAATCATTTGGGTATCGGCTATCGCTAGCGCTCTGATTGACAATATTCCTTTCACCGCTGCAATGATTCCAGTCATATTCAGTATCACAGAAGCCAGCGGTGGTGAACTAAGTGCGGAACCATTGCTATGGGCTTTAGCAATGGGTGCTGGATTCGGTGGAAATGCTACCCCGATTGGTTCCAGTGCCAATGTCATGACCGTCGCCATTAGTGAGAGAGGCCCTCGTCCAATAACTACCAAGGAGTGGGTTAGAGCAGGATTGCCAGTTATGTTCATCACTTGTGTTGTGGCTACAATATTCATGGTTATATTCCATGGTACATTGTACTCTTGATATAGCAATATTGAGTGGAAAATCACACTCTATAAACAGGCTTCACCTCGAACTTTCAGGCGACAGCATCAAGCCATGATGTTGTAGGCAGAGATTATGCGAACCTGCTCAGTCTGTCAAATGATTCTGAACGAATCAGGGGTTTGCAGTCTTTGTGGAAGCGAGGTAAAGGTAGGACTTGAATTTACAACTCCGCAGGATAGTAATGATTCTGTGGACTTACCATTTGGACTTGGGCACGAACCAGAACAGGACCAAACGAGCTTGCCATTTGGAATCGATTATTCACCACATAATGATGAAGAGGTGCACCCGGCTAATGCCACAGAGCATGAGGATAGTATGCTCCCTTTTGGATTAGAAAACTCACTAGAGAGCGAAATTTCTGAATCTGAGATTATTGAAGAGACTTCACAGGAAACCCCCCTTCCCTTTGGAATTGATGATGCACCCTCAGAAAACAAGCAAAATTCGCGGGAAAAACGTACTAAATCTTCAAATAATCCAAGCCAAAATTTACCCTTTGGAATCGAGCATATTTTTGATAGCCCTCGAGAATGAGTAATTTCGGCTCTCTATACTGCGTTCATACCCCCACTGGGATGACCCGCATCGTTCATATACGGAAGGTAGGTCGCACGCCTGCTTTTGGTGCACCCTTGTATGGGCACATACAGGGG